>VGYV01000609.1 GCA_016872855.1 Planctomycetota bacterium | reverse complement strand
CCTGGCCGCCCGGTTTGCCTTCGGCGGCCCTCTGCCACAACCCATTGTGTACCGCCGAAGGCTCAGCTACAAAATGTTCGACTCCCCCGAGTCCCTCGACTCCCTCACTTTTTGGGGGCGGGGTACAGGAAAAGACTCCCGGAGTCTTTTTCAGCGGCTACAGGCCCTCGACCTCCCGGCCCTTGCGATAGGTGCGGCGGAGGAGGCGCTGGGCCTCGGCGTTGTTTGTGACCTTCAGGCTTGCGGCGTCCCACTCCAGGACGGTGTTGGGCACGCGGATGGCCACGGTGCCGAGGAGGATGGCCTCGGCCATTGGCCCCACCTGCATGAAGTGGCTCTCGGTCATCTCGCCACCGAGGCAGGCGCCCACGAAGTGGTGGTAGTGGTCGCGGCCGGGGAGCTTCGGGCGCTCGATCTTGGCGAACTTCTCCTTGGGGAAGAGCTGGGGTCCGGAGCCGTGCTGGACGAGGAGCGCCCCCTCCGTGCCGATGACCATTGCCGATTCGGCGGGGTAGCCGGGCTTCCCTGCCTCGAAGCCGGCCAGCTTCTGCACGTCGGCGGGCGGGTAGAACTCGCCGTCGAACCACTCGAGGGTCAGCTCGCCCTCGGTGGCCTCGCTCGCGGGGAAGACCCAGGTGATGTGGTCGCCCTGGGGCCAGGTGTCGGCCCGGCGCGCCGGGCTTTCGAGCCAGGACTTCTGGACCTCTGCGATGACGGTCTTGGGGGCGGTGAGGCGGAGGCCCTTCCAGACGGCGTCGAAGATGTGGCAGCCGATGTCGCCCGACCACCCTGTGCCGAAGTCCTGCCAGGCGCGCCAGCGGGTGGGGTGATAGATGCCGCCGCCGGCATATGGCCGCTCGGGCGCGGTGCCGAGCCACAGGTCCCAGCTCAGGTGCGGCGGCACGGGGTCGCCCTTGGCGGGGCGGGGGCCTTCGAGGCGGTAGTGCTGGATGGCGCCTGGGCGGTTGGAGCAGAGGATGGCGCGCTTGGCCTTGCCAATGACGCCCTGGCGGAGGAAGGCCACGGCCATGCGGTCGCCGATGCCGCTGGCGGCCTGGGTGCCGAGCTGGGTGACGACGCCCGCGGCCTTGGCCGCGGCCGCCACCTGGCGGCTCTCGTAGACGTCGTGCGTCAGCGGCTTCTGGCAGTAGACGTGTTTCTTCCGCCGCAGGGCCGACATCGTGGCGGGGGCGTGGGTGTGGTCGGGGGTCGAGACGTTCACCGAGTCGATCTTGTCCCCCTCCTTGTCGAGCATCTCGCGCCAGTCAGCGTAGGTGCGGGCATCGGGGAACCGCTTCGAGGCGCCCTTCAGCGTGTTCGCGTCAACGTCGCACAGGGCGACGATCTGGGCCTTCGCGTGGCCCTTGATGGCCCCCAGGTCGCCGCCGCCCATGCCGCCCGAGCCGATGGCCGCGTGGCAGAGCTTGTCGTTGGCCCCGAACACGTTGCGGGCCACAATCGTGGCTGCCAGGCCGGCCGCGGTGCCCTGGAAGAATGCGCGACGCGAAAGGTAGGGTGCCATCGAGACCTCCTTCTCAAGAGAGAAACTCAGGGGACATCCTCGACCCAGGCAAGGTAGTCGGCAAGGGGGGTGTTAGTCAAGGTGCGTACCAGTTTCCGATCGGCGGTCACAACATGGCCACCAAGAATGGCCGCCAGGACAATGTACAGGCAGTCATATGGGCTGCAGCGGGCGCGAAGCGCCATCTCGAACGCCTGGTCCTGAAGACGGGCCGCGCCGTGGAACGCGATAGGCAGTTGGCGAAGCCGCGCCCTGGCCTCGGTGGCGTCGGCCGCGCTGAGTTCCTTGCGCCGCACACGGCGACAGAGCAGGCTGTCCACCTCAAGGAGAAGGAAGCTGGGGGCGTGGAGGCGGTTCCCCTGGCGCAGGACCCGCCGCGCGGCGTCGGTGAACTCCTCCTCCAGGAACCATTTGGCCGCCACGCAGGCGTCGACGACGTAGAGGCTCATCGGTCACGGTCCTTGCGGATCAGTTCGGCGCTGTCGGAGAACTTGCGGCCCCTGAAGCGCTTGCGGAAGTCGTCCACGAGACGCAGAGCGGCCTCCATGTCCACCCGGGCGGCCTGCTCGAGGATCATCTTCGCCTCGGATTGCAGGGAACGCCCCTCCAGCCGGGCGCGGGTCTTGAGCTTCTCGACCACCCCGTCGTCGAGGTCGCGGACAAGTATCTGTGCCATGTCGGGCCTCCTTGCTCCCGGTGCGCTAGCAGCATGATAGCGCTTCCCGCGCCGCTGTCAAGCGAACAGTTCTGGCGGAGTATGGCCCCCAGTTCTGGTAACCAGCATCGGCTGCGGTCGTCGTCGTTGTCGTCGTCGTCCTCGTCGTCGAATCCCCAACCGCGAGCCGCCCAGGACTCGACGACGACGACGAGGACGACGACGAGCACGAGAAAACGGGAACCGGGGCGTTCGCCGGGATTGGGGGTCATACTCGTTCTGGCGGCCAGAACGCAACGACCGGCGGGGCGGACACTCGCGCCGCACCCACCGGTCGCAGGTGAGTCGTGGTCGTGTGTTGGCGCCGCGCGTCGCGGGGCGCGAGGAGCGGGACCGCTACTCCTTGGCCGGTTCCTTTGCGGGCTCCTTGACGGCGGGGCCTTCCGGGGCCGGCGGCTTCGTCGCGGGAACCCACGAGGTGGACCATACCACCTCGCCCTTGGCGTCGAGCAGGTCCAGGCGCGCCGCGCCGTCCCTCAGGCAGAGCTGGGCGCGGACACGGGTCTTCTCTACCTCCTCCATGTCCTTGGAGCCCGGCGTCTTCGCCCGCTCGAGCTTCTCGAGCAGGGTGAACTGCCCCGCCCCGATGGGGCGGGTAGCCGGCGCATTCTGCTCGGTCGCCGCCTTGGCCACGGTTTCGCGCATCTGGAGCACGGCCACCCCGACGAGGGCGAGGACCACCAGCGCCAGGATCAGGGTGATCCTGAGCCACACGATGTCCTTGGCCAACTTGGCCAGTCGCTCCTCCACTCCCTTTCCACCTTCTTCCGGCATGGCCTTCACCTCCTTCGCTAGAGCCACGCGAGGGATACCACCCCGCCCGCTATTGTACCGCAGCCGTCCTGCATGTCAAGGCTTTTCCTAAACAGCGCGGCCCGTGATGCCTTTGGCCGTGGCGGCCCCCTTCCTGACGCCCTCGTGGGGCCGCAGGGCGCGCACCGCGCGGCCCGCCTGCCAGATTTCCTTGTTGCCCAGGGCCTCGAGCTCCTTGTGCAGGAGGTCCTGGTAGTCGGGGCGGCCCAGGCACTTGATCACCCGCCGCGTCTCGGTGCCATCCTTCACGCTCTGGTAGAGCTGCTTGAAGAGTGGCGCGACGGCCCCCTTGAACCGCGGCGCCCAGTCGAGCGCGCCTCGCTGGGCCGTGCTCGAGCAGTTCGCATACATCCACTCCATCCCGTTCTCGTCCACCAGGCGGATGAGGCTCTGGGTGAGTTCCTCGACGGTTTCGTTGAATGCCTCGGAGGGGTCGTGGCCGCGGCGGCGCAGCTCGTCGTACTGGGCCTCCATCACGCCGGCCAGCGCGCCCATGAGGATACCGCGCTCGCCCGTGAGGTCGCTGTAGACCTCCTTCTTGAACGTCGTGGGGAAGAGGAACCCCGAGCCGATGGCGATGCCGATGGCCAGCACGCGGTCCCGCGCCCGGCCCGTCGCGTCCTGGTCAATGGCGAAGCTGGAGTTGATGCCGGCTCCGCTGAGGAAGTTGCGCCGCACGCTCGTGCCTGAGCCCTTGGGGGCCACGAGAATCACGTCAACGTCCTTCGGCGGCACGACGCCCGTCTGGTCCTTGTAGGTGATGCCGAAGCCGTGGCTGAAGTAGAGGGCCTTGCCAGCCGTCAGGTGCGGCTTGAGGATGGGCCACACCTTGACCATGGCCGCGTCGCTCACGAGGAACTTGATGATGGTGCCCTTGGCTGCCGCCTCCGGGATGTCGAAGAGGTTCTTGCCCGGCACCCAGCCGTCGGCCACCGCGCGGTCCCAGTCCCTCTTGAACGCTGGGCTCTGGCCGATGACGATGTTCTTGATCCCGTTGTCGCGCATGTTCAGCGCCTGGGCCGGCCCCTGCACGCCGTAGCCGATGACGGCGATGACCTCCTTGCTGAGGATCTTGCGCGCCTTGGCGAGCGGGAACTCCTTCCGCGTGACCACCTCTTCCCACACGTTGCCGAACTTGATCTTCGCCATTCCTGGCATCCTCTCCTGGTCCGGGGCTTGCTTCGTGCGACGGAGCACCCTTATAGCACAAACCGCCGCTCGGGTCAAAATCACTCCCGGCCGGCAAGCCAAGACCGCCTGAAGGCGGGACTCCGAACCAGGAGAGCCACCTGCTTGGAGTCCCGCCTTCAGGCGGTCTTTGCCTCATGAGCTGACCCGCCCAGAGCTCTTCAGCGCAGCTTGGCCTCGGCCAGGAGCTGTTTCGCGCGAGGGGCTTGGAGGAAGGCGGCGAGGCGGGCCGCCCCAGGCTTGTTGCGGCCCGTGTTGAGGACAAGCATCTCAACAGGCTCCAACACGTTCAGCTCGGCGGGAATGGGGACCAGCTCGACATCCGTCCGCTCGACCTCGAGGACGACCGAGCCCCAGACGATTGCCGCGTCTATCTCCTTGCCATCCACGCTCCGGGCCACGTCGAACTCGCCGCCCGCCTGGCGGGCGATGTTGCCCGCCGCCTTATCGGCCACGCCAGCCTTCTTCAGGATGTCCAGACCCAGCGTACCCAGACAGCCCTTGGGATTGCCCAGGCAGAGGCGCACGCCCGGCTTCGCCAGGTCGGCCACGGAGGCGATCCCCTTGGGATTCCCCTTCATCACGACGATGGCGGGGATGAGGTGGCCGATGACGATCGGCTCGCCGGCGGCGAGGCCGGCCTTCCTCACCTCGACGGTGGCCGACGCCTTGGCATTGACGTAGAGGTCGCCGTCGCGGTTGTCGGCGACTGCCTGGTGAAGCGACCGGCGGCAGGCATAGGCGGCGTCCACGCGGATGCCCGTCTCCCGTGTGAACTCGTCGGCCAGCTTCTCGAACGGCGTCTGGGCCAGATGGACCACGTAGGCCATCACCGCCTCCCAC
>VGYV01000608.1 GCA_016872855.1 Planctomycetota bacterium | reverse complement strand
CCACTTCCACTTCCGCTTGCCGTCGCCCATCTGGCTGAACCAGAGGTCGTGGGAGTTCCCCAGGAAGGTGACGAATGGCTCAGTGTAGAAGGGCAGCGCACAGTAGGTGGTGCCGTAGCTGTTCTGGATCCACCAGGCGCCCCAGGTCGGCCCCTCGACCAGGCCGTTCCACGCGGGCATGTAGAGCATGGGCAGGTTCTGGAACTCGGGGTCTGGAGTGAACATGCGGCGGGCGATGTCGAGGTACTGAAGGTACTCCGTATCGCCCTCGCCGCTGTAGAACTTCCCCTCGAACCGCTCCGCTCCGATTGCTGCCGCTCCCACGGCGAGCGCGACAGCCACAAGCCAGGCACCTACCCCTGCATCGCTCATGGTCTCCTCTCTTTCTGCCATCTGCCGTCTAGTCTTCAGAACTGCCCTTCAAACTTATCGGCGTTCTCCTTGGTGATGCCTGGGGCGTCAATGGGGTATTCGCGTTCGAGCTTCTCGCCCCTGAGGTGGCGGATGGCGAGCTCGACGCCCATGCGCCCCTCCTCGCGGGGCTGCTGGTAGCTTGTGCCGGTGATCTTGCCGCTGCGGATGGCCTCGATGGCCTCGCGGCTGCCGCCCATGCCGACGATGGCGACGTCCTTGCGCCCCTTCTGGATGCAGGCCTCGGCGGCGGCTATGGCGAAGTCGTCGCCGTGGGCGTAGATGCCCTTGAGCTCCGGGTAGCGGGCGAGGAGCACCTGGGTCTCGGTGACCGCCTTCGCCTGCTTGCCTTCGTGGGGCACGCGGGCGACGATCGTGACCTCTGGGTAGCCCTTCTTCACGTCGTCGAGGGCCTTCGAGCGTTTGATCTGCGGGTCGGTGCCGAGGTGTTGGTGGAGTTCGGCAATCTCCCCCTTGCCGCCGATGGCCTTCATCAGGATCGTCGCGGAGTTCACCGCCCCAGCGTAGGTGTCGGTGCCCGTGTAGCAGACGTAGTCGCAGCCTTCGGCCACGCGGCGGTTCACCACGATCACGGGAATCTTCGCGCGGTTGAGCGCGCGAATGCCCTCGACGAGCGGCTCGAACTTCATCGGCACGATGCACGCCGCGTCAGCTTGCGTGGCGATGGCCTGCCGAATCTGCTGAATCTGTGTATTCGCGTCCTCCTTCGCATTGTAGAAGGTCACCTCGGCCCCCCCCTTGGCTGCTGCTTCGCGAGCGCCGTCCGGGAAGTTGTTCCAGTAGGGGTTGTCGAGGGTGAGCAGGAAGGCAATCCTGTACTTCCGCGAGCCGTCCTTGACGCCCGGCCCCTCCTCCTCGCCCGAGCATCCAACCAGTGCCACGGCCGCGGCGACGGCGAGCCATCTGCTGAACATTGCTAGCTCCTTCGCTTTCCCTGGCCGCGGCGGACCGACACGTCCACGGCCGCGACAACCAGAATGATCGTCCCGCGCACCACGTTGCGGTACTCCTCTCTCACCCCGAACTGGGTGAGGAGGTTCTCGATGACGGCGAGGAGCAACAGGCCGTTGAGCGTGCATAGCAGACTGCCCCTGCCGCCGCCGAGTGGCGTGCCGCCGACGATGACGCTCGCAATGACCGCCATCTCGATGCCCTGGTGGTCCGTGGCCTGCGGGGCGCCCGCAATCCCGCAGTAGATCAGCGCCGCGATCGCGCAGGTGAGCCCGCTGATGACGTACGTGGCGGCCTTCACCAGCCGGGTGTTGATCCCCGCCAGCCACGCAGCGTTCTCGTTCCCGCCCACCGCGTACACGTAGTGCCCGAACCGCGTGAACCGCAGCAGATAGAAGCAGGCAAGGAACACGCCCGCAAAGACGAGGATCGGCACCGTGACCGCGTGGGCGGAACTCCCGAAGACCGGCACCTGGCCCCAGTAGAGCTGGCGGAAGGCCGGCTTGAGCGCCAGCGGCACCTCGCGCGTGTGCCCGCCCCCTGTGATGATGAGGGCGATGCCGCGGAAGATGAACATCGTGCTCAGCGTCACGACGAACGGGTTCACGCCCACGTACGAGACCAGCGCGCCGTTCGCCAGTCCGAGCGCCGCCCCGACCAGCGCCGTGAGGAGCAGGGCGACTGGGATTGCCACCCACACGCCGCTCGCCGCGAAGGCACGCAGGAGCAACGCGGCCACGACGCCGCACGTCGCCGTGGCCGAGGCCACCGAGAGGTCGAACCCGCCGGCGATCATCACCAGCGTCATCCCGCACGCGATGATGCCCGGGCAGCAGGCATCCGTGAGCAGTGTCACCACCAAGTTGTCCCAGGTCAGAAACGTGCGGCTGCCGACGGCCGAGACCACGCAGAGCGCGACTGTGAGCAACAGCACGGAGGCCGACTGGATGGTGCGGAAGGACAGAAGGCGTGACTGCCAATTGCCGACTGCCGATTGCCGATTGTCTGAACCCATCGGGTGCCTTCACCAGGTCTGCCGAACGCATTCGGCGAAGAGGGTGTCAACGGGGGTGCCGGGGCCGGGCAGCTCCTTGGCAAGGCGGCCGTCGCGGATGACGAGGATGCGGTCGCACAGCTCGACCAGCTCGATGAACTCCGACGAGATGAGGAGGATGCCCTTGCCCTCGCAGGCAAGGTCCATCATCATCTCGTAGATCTGAGCCTTCGTCCCCACGTCAATCCCCTGGGTCGGCTCGTCGAGGATGAGCACCTTGGGGTCAGCGGCCAGGCTGCGGCCCAGGATGACCTTCTGCTGGTTGCCGCCGCTGAGGAGCTGAACCTCCTTCAGGGGGTCGGGCGGCACGATGCGGAAGCGCTCGATGCCTTGCGCCGCGTGTTCCCGCAGCCGACGCGGGGCCAGGTAGCCGAGCGCCCCGGCCAGGCTGCGGAGCACGCTGAGGCCCAGGTTCTGCGCCACGCTGAGGACCGCGACGGCACCGTCGCGCTTGCGGTCCTCCTGGATCATCCCCAGGCCGGCCGCCATCGCTCGGCGGGGCGACCGCCGCGGCAGCTCACGACCCGCGAGCTCGCAGCGCCCGGCCACTTTGTCGGCGCCTAGGATCGCCCGGGCGATCTCGGTGCGGCCCGAGCCCACGAGGCCCGCGAGGCCGAGGATTTCCCCTTCGCGCAGCTCGAACGAGACGTTCTCGAAGACCCCCGGCCGCGTCAGACCCTGCACACGCAGGAGGGGCTTCCCCGGCTGGTTCCGCTTCGCAGGGAACACCTCGGCCAGGCGGCGGCCGAGCATCATGTGGCTCAACTCAGACACCTTGCTGGCGGCCACGTCGCGCGTGCCCACCACTTTGCCATCGCGCAGCACGGTCACCCTGTCAGCAATCTGTGGCAACTCGGCCAGGCGGTGGGTGATGTACACGATGCCGAGTCCCCGTCTCTTCAGGTCGCGGACCACGGCGAACAGCTTCGCCACGTCCTCCGCGCCCAGCGAGGCGGTCGGCTCGTCGAAGACGAGCACCCGCACGTCCTTCCTCGTGGCCCGCCCCTCCGGGGCGGAATACCTCCGCGTCGGAGACGCGGACCACGTGGCCCGCCCCTCCGGGGCGGAAGATGTTCCGCCGCGGAGCGGCGGGCTACCAATGGCGCGGGCGATCTCCACAAGGCACTGGCGGGCGTGGCTGAGGCTGGCAACGGGCGCGTCGAGCGGCAGGTCGAAGCCCAGCCTGGCCAATCCCACGTCGGCGGCGGCCAGCAATGCCTTACGGTCGAGCGACCAGGGCAATCGCCCCGCCGGCTCGTGACCCAGGAGCAGGTTCTCGGCCACCGTGAGGTTCGGCAGCACGCTGAGGTCCTGGTAGATCACGGCGACGCCGTGGGCCAGCGCCTGGCGCGGGTTCCGCAGGTGGACTTCTTCCCCGCCGAGCACAACGCGGCCCGCGTAGTCGGGGAACCGCCCGGCCAGGACATTCATGAGTGTGGACTTCCCCGCGCCGTTCTCGCCGATGAGGGCGTGCACCTCACCGGCCCGCACCTCGAGGTCCGCGTGGTCGAGCGCCCGCACCCCGGGGAAGTCTTTCACGATCCCCTCCATCCGCAGCACGACTTCCGTGCCCGGACCGCTCATCGCGCCAACTCCTTTGCCTAACCCGCACTTCTACCCGATGGGCCCAGCTCCGAAGGAGCGACAGGATTTTGCCGGCGGCGTAAGCCGCCGGACAGGGGAGCCAGAGCGCGCAGCCCCAGCGGGCCGGAAGGGACAGCCTGAGGTGCCGCCCCTTCGGGGCTGGGTGATTTCTTGCCCGCCATCCGGCGGCTTACGCCGCCGGCAATACCCTTCCGTCCCTTCGGGACTTCGCGGGTCGGTGAGAAATGCGGGCCGATCGGAACATCACTCGCGTAACGTGGCAATGACGACGTCCTTGCTCCGCTCCTGCGGGGTCACGATGAGGTCCACGACCTTGCCCTTGCGCACCTTGCCTTCCACGATGGTCTGAAACGGTGCGTGGAGCCTGAAGTCGGCCTCCCAGCCCTTCGGCCAGGCGGGCAGGAGGAGGATGCGGCGGCCATCGGTCTGGAGGAGCATCGTCTGAAACGTGCGGAGCAGCACGCCGCCGTGGTCCTGGTCGGGAACCCAGTCGTAGTTCGGCCCCCAGAAGGCAGGGAAGCGAGAGGTCGGGTCGTGGCGGCGGGCGCGGCTGACGATGGCCTTCTGTGTCTCCTCGGCCAGGCCCAGATAGGCCATGAACAGGTCGTCCTGCCGCCAGCCGAAGTGGCCGCGGTCCCAGCGATGGTTGAGGGCCTCGATGCCCCAGTCGAGGTGCGGCTTGCCCAGGGCGATCAGGCGGAAGGGGAAGACGGCGTAGAGCTCGGGGTTCTCGATGTTGTGCTTCATGGCGAACTTCTCGGCCGGAGCGAGGGCCTTCTTCCCGTCCACGTCACGCGTCGGCAGGGGCGGGAGCTTGCCGCGGAGCCGCTGCCAGAGGTCCCGCCCGGCGGCCGGCGCCGCATCCACAGGCAGGGCGAGGAGGCGCTCGGTAACAGCCATGCATCCGGCCAACTCCGGCATGGGGTTCGTGCACTCCCACCAGGTCTCGAGGGCCTGGGCGGGGTGCATGACGAGCTTCCCCTGGTCGTTGGTCTTGTAGTGTTGGTCGAAGAAGGTGAGAATCTCGTGGGCAAGTGGGAGGAGTGTC
>VGYV01000607.1 GCA_016872855.1 Planctomycetota bacterium | reverse complement strand
AACCCGCCCCCCAGCCGGCGCCCAGGCAGATCACCCAGCCGGCGGGAGTCCAGTGGGCTAGCGAGGCATGACCGGGCTGGGGACGGGCAATGGTCGGGATGCCGAAGCTCCGCAGGATGAAACGCCCGAAGAACGCGCGCCGGCCGCACACGCCGCCATTCATGATGATGTTCTGGTAGTTCTGAAGCGTCGGGAGGTCATTCTTCACGTCCTGCGACCCATACGCTACCTCGGTCCTGACGGCTTCCACATAACGCCAGTTGTAGTCCGGGGTGTAGATGTGATCCGGCCGGTAGTTCCGGAGCATCTGGCGCCCCCAAGCCAGAATGCTGTCCGGTTCATCACCATTGACTGCATTCCGGTACTCCCACACGGTCAGGTCCTTGAAGCCGGGATCCAGCTCGCCATCGAGGAGAGCCTTCTCATAGTGCAGGTAACGTTTCACCGGATCCACAGTGGCCGGAGCATCGGCCTGGGCCTTGGGGTTGCTCTGCGCAACCGGCACCGCATGCTGCAGGCTGATGGCCAGTGCCAGCCGCTGGAAGAGGCCCTCGCCGGCCTTCGGGCTGGCTTTCTGGATCGCCGTGTAGATCTCCATCGCCCGGCCGTACTTGCCCTCCTTGGCGCCGTCCGCGACAAGCATTTGCTTCATCAGGCCATTGTCCGCGAGGAGTTTCTCCACGAGGGCCTCATGCTCCTTCCCCTGCTGTGCGAACTCGGCCAGGCCACGGGGCGTGGCCTGGGCCAGGACGATGTACTTCACCAGTTGGGCATCCAGCTTGTCGCTCGCCAGGAAAGGCTCCAGATTGAGTTCGCTGGCCGCCTTCAGCGTATGGGCATGGGCCTTGGCCAGCGCCTCCTGGGCTGCCTTGAGATCTTGGGTCCGCTTCGGCTCGTCGCTCTTCGCCTTGTCCAACGCTTCCTGACGCTCCTTGAGTGCTTTGAGCCCGTCTTCCTTGTTCGCCTGCCACTTGGCCAGTTCTTTCCTCGCCGCTTCGCGCTCGGCCTCCGTGGTGGCCTTCTTCAGCGCCGCTTCTGCCGCCACAATCCCCTTCTCGGCGCCGCCGATCCACTTGCCCTTCGCGTGGTCCACCAAAGCTATTGCCTCTTGGATCTTATCCAAGGACTGCCGCGCCGCGTTCAGCGCCGCCTCCGCAGCCTTCTCGGCCTCACGGGCCTTCAGATAGGCGGACTTCTTCTGCTCGTCCACTACCGGCACGGCTTTGGCGATCTCGGCCTGCAACGCCGTAAGCATGGCGGAGTACTTTGCGAGGAGTTCCTCCCCGGCCTTGGTGAGCGGAGTTGCCGGCTCCGCTTTCGTGGCCGCCGATGCGTGCGACAAGCCGAGTGCGAGCGCTGCCAGCAGGCACCCCGCGCGGACCGCTCTCTTGCTGTTCGTGGCGTTCTCCTTCCGTGGTTCAGCCCGCCAGGGCCTTCGTCGGGCTCTCTTGCTCCGCCCCCTGGCCTGACGCGGGCAGGTGGGACTGCATAACCCCCATTATCCACTTCCCCGGCAGCCTGTCAACGCCAGGCACACTTGCCAGGTGGGTTCAGAGTCCGCCGCGAAGGCCGCAGACAAGAATGCGAGCCCATGTGCTGTGAGCAGTCGTGCGTTCATTTCCCGAAAGCCAGCTTCCATTCCACGGTCTTGGTGGCGGTGGGGACGATGCGGACCGTGGCGGTCTCCTGCTAGTTCGCGGTCTCGGCCTTCTTCGCTGCCGGTGATGGTGCCGAGCAGGACCAACTTCACGCGATCCTCCGGCCTGGCGGCGACGAGTGCCAGCCGTTGCTCCACCTTCTCCTTCTCATCGCAGCTCTCTGCCGCTTCGAGCTTCACCTCGATGCCCGCCGCGGCGCCTCCCGCCGCGTCCTCGGCGCGGACGGTGGCCTGGAGAATCACCGCATCGTGATACCGGAGCCCCAGTTCCCCCCGGCCCGAGTTCCATTCGACGGTGGATGGAGCGTTCGGCGGGGGTTGGGCCGCCGGCGGCTCCGCGGGAGGAGCGGCGCCAGTCAGGGCAGCCAGGAGCAGCGTGGCAAGGCGTGTCGCGGTCCGTCGCATGTTCGTTCCTTCCACTTCACTTGCTCGAAGATGTGGTTTCTGCCGCCTGTGTCCACGCGTCCAGCTTGCCATCGCTCCGAGACCCGTAGTTGCGCCCCTTTCCCTCGCGTCATTCGACCCCTTGCTTGGGCGGCCATTCCTCTGTGGAACGACGTGTCCAGCGGCCAGAGACCCCCCGCACCGAGCGCGAGGAGGCCCGACTCGATGCTACTCCGCCAAGCCTTCCTCAAGCGACACGGTCACGCTTTTCAGCGGCTCGCCTGCGGCGTCCTCCACGTGGGCGGCGAAGGACCAGTCGCCCATGCCCTGGGTGATCTTGGCGAGAAGCTGGTTGCGGCCCTGCTTGAGGCGCACCCCCACGCGGTCGGCCTTCGGGCTGTAGCCCCGGGGGACCAGGTTCGCGTGGACGCGCTCGCCATTGAGCCAGAGGACCACGCCGTCGTCGGAGCCGATGGCGATGACGGCGTCCGACTCTTTCGGGGTGTTGAGCCAGGTCAGGGCGTAGGCCGCGGCATTCTCGGTCGGGCCGTAGACTTGGACGAAGTTGACGAGGTGCTCTGCGCCCACATCGAGCGAGGGGTCGCGCTCGACCTTGCGCCAGGCGACGGGTTTCCCGCCCTTCCCAGGGTACTTCCTCGCCGGGTCGAACGGCTCTTTCTCAGGGGGATTGGCGATGTCCTTCGTGTCACCGCCCGGGTTATCGAACGGGCCGATGACCCACCAGCCGGGGATCGAGGGGCGTCCCGCCGCGTCGGCGCCAAGCACCAGTTCCTCCCCGCGCCAAGTCAAGTTGGCCTGCGCCTTGACGCGGAACGGCGCCGACGGGTGGGTGAGGCGGTAGACCCGCTTGAAGACCAGCGTCTGCGAGGCGCCGAAAGCAACGCTCTCCGGCTCGGGGACAGCCGAGAGAATGGATGGTGGGTCGGCGACGAAGCGAAGCTGTCCCTCGGCGCTGCCGGCGAGTGGCCCCCGGAGGGTGGCCGCCATCTGCGCGTGGCCGGGCGCTGAGTCGGAGGCGAGTTCAAGCCTGAGCGACAGGCCCAGGATGTCGGCGAGGGCTGGCCCGATGGCCTCCCGCTCCGCCTTGCATTCGCGGACTGCGCGGACGAGGGCGACGGCCTGGCTGTCGAAGTCGGCCAGCGCCTGCTTCTGCGTCGTGGGGTCCCCGCTGGCGGCGGCGAGCATCTTGTCGCGCAGTTGCGTGAGCGGGGCGGGCGCGTGCTCGCCGAGGCGCCAGGCGGCCTTGGTGAGCGCGTAGAGCGCCCTGTCGCCAGGGTTCCGCCAGCGGTTGGGCGGGGCGGGCACGGAGAGGTCGGGCTCGGGACGGCGGCGGTCGTCAAAGAACGGCGTCACCTCGTGCCAGCCGTCGCGCGAGAGGACGGTGAGGGGCTTTGAGAGCAGCCGCTCCCGCTGCGCCTCGTTGAGGGGCAGCGACGCGGTGAATTCGGCGAGCTTCTTCGGGTCGGCGCCGGCGCGAAGTGTGACCTCCAGCGCCGCCTTCGCAATCCTCGCCGTGAGGCCGAAGCGGTGGCCGCTCGCCGTGGCCGCCTCGCGGAGGGTGTCGGGGAAGGCCACGGTCTTCTTCTCGATCCCCAGGTCGGAGCCGTCCATCGCCAGCTCCTTGCCCTGGACGATGAGGAGCTTGAGGCAGTTGCACTTGTTCTTCTCATCGGGCGCCAGGCCAAGGCCGATGCCCGTGACGCCGCGGCCCGGGCAGCGGGCGAAGCTGATGAGCGCGCCCACAGCCGGCTCCGCGACGCCCCGCTCGACTGGGCCGACGAGCGGCGGCATCTCCCCGGCGGGGTAGTCCATGCGCAGCGGGTCATACGCCGGCTTCTGATTGGGGACGAGGTGGACGTCGGTCTGCGACAGGCGCCCGCCCTCGGCGAAGCCGTAGGACCAGAGCGTGTCGGCCTCCTGCTCCCAGCCCCATTCCACGTAGTGGAAGGTGTTGGGGTGGGCGCGGAGCCAGTCGCGGAAATCATCGTTGATCTGCCGCCAGGGGCCGAGAAGCTCCTGAAGCAGGCGGCTGGAGGCTTCGTTGACCGCCTTGCCCTGGGGCGCGAGGCGGAACATCTCGTCGCGCCAGATGCGCAAGCGCTGGAGGCGGCCGGGGTCGTCGCTGAGGAAATGGGCCATCAGGAAGTTCACCCCACGGTCCGCCCCGCCCTTGTCGTTCACCTCCTGAAAGGTCATCGGCGTCTTCCGCAGGGCGGCATGCCCCATGTCGAAGAAATCGCCGGTCGTCGGCTTGTCGAGCACGTTCACCGTGAGCTGCTGCCGCTTCGGGTCGTAGACGTGGTTGCTGAAGGAATCGGCGATGCCCTCGAAGTACCACGCAGGCGTGGAGAAGGTGGTCCCCTTGAGGCACATCTGGAACAGGTGGACGCACTCGTGGAGCAGGATGTGGCGCTGGTGGTAGGCGAGGGTGCCACTGGGGTAGACGTAGGCGCAACTGTAGCCCAGGATGGTCACGCCGCCACCGCCGCCGCGCCAGTCCACGCCGTCGGATTTCATGGCCTCCTGCCACTTCGCCGCGCTGCTGGCGTAGACGACGGCCATACGGGTGTCGTGGATGCCCGGTGGCTCGGCCCCGAAGAGCTCCACGTAGTGCGGGTAGGCCAACTCCAGGAGCCGCAGGTAGAACTCGGCCGTCTCCGGCTTGTAGTCAGTCTTCAGCGCGTAGTGCCGGCTCACGTACCAGGAGAAGCCCGGGGTATTGCGCAGCCGAGGGCTCGAGTACGTTCGCGGCACCGTGTCCCCCACGCAGGCGGTCTTCACCTCCTTGAGGGTTGAGGTTCTCCCGGAAACGACCACCTGCGCAGACAGCCGCGAGGGCGGCGGGACCCCGTCGCCGGCGACCATGGCCGGGCGCAAAGCGAGCACCAGCGTGGCGGCCAGAGAGACGCGCGCAAGACGTAGCACCAAGGGGCCATGTCCTCTCGTTGAAGTGCCTGGACGAAACACACGGAGAAACCCACAACAGAACCGGACGGCGGGATTATAGCAGAGACGGGGAGACCCGCTCCA
>VGYV01000606.1 GCA_016872855.1 Planctomycetota bacterium | reverse complement strand
GCAAGGCGGCCTCGTCCCTCACCGACGCCTATCTTATTTGCTCCGCCGCGGGATTACAATAGAAATCTGGCCATCTTCTCAGCAATTCCCGGGCCGACTAAATCGACAGGCCGTTCAGGCGGTCTTCGGCCCGGGAGCCAAGAGCCGCCTAAAGGCGGGACTCCAAACTTGGCTCGGGCAGAGCTGGCCGAGCTGGACAATCTGGCGGACCTGCGCGTCTCCGCCACCGCCGGCGAGGGCTTCGGCGTCATCACCGCCGAGGCCATGGCCTGCGGCACGCCCAGCCTCATCACCGACTACGCGACCAGCCCCGAGCTGCTGCTCGGCATTGCAGATTCCAGATCGCAGATTCCAGACTCCCCACCCCCAACACCGAACACCGAACACCTGACACCTTTTTCTCTCGACGGCTTCGGCCCCGCCGGCGAGCTGGTTCGCATCGCCGCCTGGACCGTCGAGCAGAGCCGCCACCTCCTCCGCCCGGTGCCCAGCGCGGCCGACCTGGCGGCCCGTGTGCTCGCCTTGCGCGACGACCCCAAGCGCCTGGCGGCCTACGGCGTGGCGGGCCTGCGCCGCGTCCTCGCCCACTACACCCTCGGCCGCATCGCGAGTGACTGGGCGGCCCTTCTCCGCCGAGTCCTTGAAGCATAGCCGCCACCCGCCCGTGAGCCTTGCCCCCTCTCCCTCGGGGAGAGGGTTGGGGTGAGGGTGCTTGAGCCAAGGCCACCCGACCGCCATTCGCGGGCGCCCTCTCCCCAAGGGGGAGGCGGACATCTCCAGACGCAAAGAGGGCTTGGCCGCACGAACGCGCACGGGTGCGTGTAATCTCCTACGGTCAGGGAGCGCGGCGGGAACGCCCGCGCCCCGACCGTAGGAGATTACACGCACCGACGCGCACTTTCGCCTTGCAAATCCCGGACGGCGTGGTATAATCGTGCGGGTCGGGGGCTTGTTGGACCCGTTGCGGCGAGGTGGCTGACACCAGGAGGCAAGGACCATGAAACGTGCGCTGGTCGTGGCTGTGTTGCTCTTCGCGGTCGCAGCTCCCCTGCTTGCGCAGGAGGCCGCCGCCCCGCCACCGGCTCAGCCGGCCGAGGAGGAAGGACCCCGGTTCACGATCATCACGAAGCTGGTCCGGGGCATTGGCAACATTATCAAGGCGCCCTTCGAGATCCCGGTGACGGCGTACCACGTGGCGGCCGACACTGATGTGTTCATCGGGGCCTCCGTGGGCGCGGCCGCCGGCGCCGCCGCCGGCGTCGAACGCCTGGGCTGCGGGGTGATGGACGTCGTGACGTTCCTGTTCCCGCCCTACGACCGGCCGCTGATCACGTACAGCCTCGGCAAGTCGCCTACCGGGGCCGCGGCTATCAACACGTTCCCGAGAGAACTCTGAACACAGCACGGAGGCATGCCTCTTGTCCCGACTTCGCAGCCGCCGGCGCGGCAAGACCCGCGCCTCGAAGCCCAACAACGGCGTCCGCCCCACGCTTCACAAGAAGCGTAGCCAGTTCTGACCCTCTGCGCCCGGGCCGGCATCCCCCTGCCATCGGCCCGGGCGCAGCGTGATGCACCCCGTCCACGCGCGGTCCCGCGGCGCCCAAGCCAACACCCGGTGAAAAACCGGCTGAAATTGGGCTTGACTCAGCCGCCGGGCCACGCTAGAATCCACAACATCCTGTAACTACCCCTTGCATCTACCACAAGGGGTCGCTATACTGGCTCCCCAGTGTGGGCGGGGCGTCTCTGCCCCGCGCGCCTTGGGGGGCCTTCTGAGAGAGCGGGGGGCACAGAGGCCCCGCCCACAGGCAGCGGCGACCTCAGAGGGAGCTATGGGCGAGAGCGACTGGTTTTTCAAGTTCATGTGCGAGCTGGGCACCAGCGGGGTCTGGGCCAGGCTCTCGAAGGCCGCAAAGGCCGTCTACCCCATGCTCGGCATCCACACCGATGGCTCCTTCAAGCCCGTCTACCCCTCGCTCCCCCGGCTGATGAAGCTCACGGGCCTCAGCCGCCAAGGCGTCCTCGACGGCCTTCGTGACCTCGAGGCCCAGGGCCTCATCCACCGCCGCTCGGGCCGCAGCAATCGCCAGGGCGAGGGCAACCGCCAGAACATCTACGAGTTCGCCTTCGACTACGAGGGCTCGACCCTTGTCCACCCACTAGACAAGGGCTTGTCTACCCACAAGACCTCCCCCTTGTCCACCCGCAAGCCCTCCCCTCGTCTACCCACTGGCCCAGAACAAGAGTCTGTTGAACAAGAGTCACAACAGCAGCAGCCCACGATCAACCTCAACCTCACGGTCCGCCACGAGGAGACCCTTGCTGCTGTTGCGATTG
The DNA here is from genome assembly GCA_016872855.1 of Planctomycetota bacterium. Taxonomy (GTDB): domain Bacteria; phylum Planctomycetota; class PUPC01; order DSUN01; family DSUN01; genus DSUN01. The sequence goes on along the minus strand of VGYV01000606.1, from coordinate 2,763 downwards.
ACCTGCTCCGCAAATACTTCGACGACGCGGCCGCCAAGCACCTCGCCGCCCAGTACCCCCCGGACTACATCCAGGAGAAGGTGGAGCTCGTCGAGAACTGCGCGCGAACGAACCGCCTGCGCAACAAGCCGGGCTACCTTCGCCGCGCCCTGGAGGACGGTTGGACCCGCGCCGCCACGGGACCCGCCGCCGACCAGTTCGGGCAGCTCCTTGCCTCCATCCGCGAGGGAAAGGTCCGGGAGGCCCTCATCGGCGACGTCCCCTGGCGCGCGGGCATCACTGCCGACCACCGAGCCGTCTTCCTCACCCACATGACCACCGGCGCCCAGAAGCGCCTCGACTCCTGGGACGACTGCCGCTCCCTCACTTGGCGTTGACCCCCTCTCAGCGCTCTTGCGTTCGTAGTCCCGCCTTCAGGCGGTCTTGCGTTCGTAGTGCGGCCTTCAGGCGGTCTTGCGTTCGTAGTGCGGCCTTCAGGCCGTAGTCCCACTCCCCGGTCAAGGCGGCGAGACATGGCCCGAGTGCCGGCTCGGTGGCACAGGCATCTTGCCTGTAGTCCTGGGCAGGTTCGGGGCAGTGTCATAGAATGATTGTTATATGACACTCAAGCCCCCTCCGCCCCCCTGCCCTGCTCGACTTATGCCGCGCCCAGCGGCCCGCGATTTGCACCGTTATATTCAACTGAGCCGCATCGGCTCTTCAAACCCTCTTCTCGTTGCGAAGCTCCGGCTTCGCAACCGCCGTCCCGAAGCTCCCGCTTCGACCAGGCCGCGGCGGGAGCCGCACCACCCCCGTTGCGAAGCCGGAGCTTCGCAACGAGAAGAGAAAGCCGGCGCGCCGCGCCCCCCCGCGTTGACTCGCGGCTTGCCCCTCTGTATGATGATTGGCAAAGATTGCGCAAGTCCCGGGGCATTGGAGGATTGGGGACCCCGATGAATAGGAGGCTGAGCAACCGCCTAGCCGAGTTCCGCCGCGAACTCGGACACCTCTACGGAGACCGGCTGGTTCACGCGATCCTCTTTGGCTCCCGTGCGCGCGGCGATGCCGACCCCGGCTCGGACATTGACATGCTGGTGGTCCTCAATGGGCGCGTGAGGCCGAGCGAGGAGATCGCTCGCACCAGCCAGCTACGGGCGGCCCTGTGCCTCAAGCACGGCGTCGTCTTCTCCTGCACCTATCTCTCGGCCCACCGGTTCCGCGCTGGGCAGAGCCCATTGCTCCTCAACGTGCGCAGGGAGGGAATCGCCCTATGACCCCAGGCCAGGCGGCACTCCTTCGCAAAGCCCGGCGCAACCTGAAGGCCGACTACGACGAGGAGGAAATCCCGACCCGCGAGGATGCCGAGGACCAGATCGCTCACGCCACTGAGTTCCTGCGCGTGGCCGAGCAATCCATCGGCAGGCCCGAGTCGCCGTGACACGACGCAGCTCCTCTTCTCTTCCCGGCCGCCCGCTTGCTTGAACTCCCCCCGTGTCAGTCGTCCACTTGACGTGGAACGCCGGGGCGCAGCATCATGCCGCCGACTTCAGTGGACCACGCAGGCGACAGGCAGGCTTGACAGAAGGAGTCGGGCTTGGCGAGCCAGTATCCGGTCGTTCCCGTCGAACGCATCGAGGCCGCCATCTTCCTGATTCGCGGCCACAAGGTCATGTTGAGCCACCACCTCGCAGCGCTCTACGGCGTGGAACCCCGCGCACTGGTCCAGGCCGTCAAGCGCAACATCCAGCGCTTCCCTCCCGACTTCATGTTCCAACTGAGCCGCGAGGAGTTCGCCGTCTTGAAATCACAAATTGTGATTTCAAGTTGGGGCGGCGCTCGCCGAGCCGCCCCCTACGCCTTCACCGAGCAAGGCGTTGCCATGTTGTCGAGTGTCCTGCGCAGCGAGCGCGCCATCCAAGTCAACGTCGAGATAATGCGGGCCTTTGTCCGCCTGCGGGCAATGCTTGCGTCCCACGCCGACCTCGCCCGCCGGCTCGACGACCTCGAGCGCAGATACGACAAGAAGTTCGCCATCCTCTTCGAAGCGATCCGCCGCCTCATGCAGCCTGAACGCCGCGAGCCCCGGGGCCAGATAGGCTTCCACAAGTAATCCTGATACCCGAACACCCAACACCGACAATCGAACACCGTCCTACTTGTACTCCCCCGCGTCGTACCGCTTCCAGAATTGGTCAGGCGACAGGCAAAGTGACTGCGACACCCATACCTTCTTCAGGCTCTTCATCGCCCGTAAGACCTCCATGCCTTTCCGGATCCTCTGTGGGTTGAAGCCAAGCTCCTCCAATCTCATGCCATCGAGCGGCGCCAAGTCGGTCACGCCTGAGCCGCAAAGGGCGAGTACGACCACGGGCATGCCCTTTAGAGGACTCAGATCACTCACGGCGGTATCACCAAGATGCAGATCCCTGAGCGGCATGCCCCGAAGCGCAGATATGTCCCTCACGAGCCGGCTCTGCTCCAGCCTGAGTGTAATGAGGGGCATCCCCTTGAGCGGGCTCAGGTCGCTGACAGGACTCCCACTCAGGTCCAGCCGCTCGATAGGCAGCCCTGCCAATGGCCTGAGATCCGTCAGTATGCTGGCGCTCGCACCGAGGCTCTTGAGCGGCATACCAACTAGCGGGGAGAGGTCAGAAACCCTAAATAACTCGCCACGATTTCGACTCGATATTCGCAAATCGTGAGCTGGCAATGTGTTGTGGAGCCGTGTAGAATTAGCCCCCACTGGGTGTATGTTGGTTTCCGACCACCAGTGGGGGCCATGAG
>VGYV01000605.1 GCA_016872855.1 Planctomycetota bacterium | reverse complement strand
CAGAGGTCGGCTCCACGATTGTCGTCCCAGCCTTGACCTTCCCCTCGCGCTCCGCGGCGTCAATCATCGAGACGGCGATGCGGTCCTTCACGCTGTGGAGGGGGTTGCAGAACTCGCACTTGACCAGCACATTGGCCGCGCACCCCTCGGTCACGCGGCGCAGGCGCACGAGCGGGGTGTTGCCGACGGCCTGGGTGATGTCGTCGAAGACCTTGGACACTTGGTTCTCCTTTGCCTCATTGATCGGTCGGATCAGTCGGATCCGACGGATCAGACGGATCGATCAGCGGCCGCCTCATGGCTTGCCGCGATGCTTCTCGCCGCGTGCAATGGCCTGGCGCGCCTCGGCCTCGGCCTGAAGGAGGCGCTGGTACTTCTCCTCGCGCGCGGCCTCGATGCCGAGGAGCTTCGCGCCGGGCATGTCCTCGCGGGGCACCTTGGCTAGGGCTTCGCGGCCAGCGCGAATGATCGCGAGGGCCTCCTCGTAGCGCGGGTCAGCTTTGTCGGGTATCCTCGCCAGGCAGGGGCTCAGCTTGGGGCGCGTGAGGTTCACCTGATCGGCATTCTCGCGGGCGGCGAGGTTCAGGCCCACCAGCATGCTCAGGGCCATCAACTGCTTGCCATCGAGCGGCGACCGCCCGTAGAGATTGGCGGGATATGAGCTCGCGTAGGAGGGGTAGTAGGGGGCATTGATGTCAATCCAGGTCACGACGCGGTCGAAGCTCTCGGGGTCGAGCTTGCCTTCGTCGCTGTACTTCCGCAGCCGCTCGACCAGCCGGCTCTTGTGCGAGCCCCACGAGTAGGGCGGCAGGATGTCCGCCGGGCCGGCGCCGACCACCTTCACGTGGCCCTTCCTTCGCAGCTCGGTGTACGAGACGTTGAAGCACAGGGTCAGGTCGCCCGCGAGGAGGAGCTTCTTGCCGCCCTCGGTGCCGTAGTCGTGGCACTTGAGGCAGTGTTTGTCAAAGACGGGCTGCACCTCTGCCGTGTAGCTGAAGAGGCGGGGCGAGCCGTGCCAGGGCTTGAGAGGGGAGGGGGGGCGCGCGACGGCGGACTTCAGGTTGTTCGGCGTGCCGCTCAGGCGGTTGTCGTGGCAGCCGACGCAGCCGGTGGTCTCGCCTGGCCGCACGATGGTGCCGCTGCGCATCGTCTGCACCATCATCCCGTCGGCGTCGAGGAGCTGGAAGTAGACGAACGTGTCGGCGGGCACGGCGAAGTGGGCCGAGCCGTCGGCTTCGACGGGCGCCGTGCCGATGATTCGCTTGTTGTTGAAGTCGTTCCACGCCATCCCCGGCGCCTGCTGGCCCGTGCCTCCGTCCCACGCGGAACTCGTCCAATAGCGTTTCTCGGGCGATTCGACGACGCGGATGGCCTTCACCGTGCCTTGCGGGACGCTTGCCATTCCCGTGCCGGTGTAGACGTCGTAGACATAGAACGCGCCCTCCTTCTTCGCCAGGTCGGTGCGGTCGGGGATGATGCTCGGCCGTGGGCGGGGCGCGAGGGGCATGGGGTCGAAGCAGCCTGGCGCCTCGGTATGGAGCAGCACCTCGTTGCCGAACAGGTCGAGGAGCACGATGCCCATCTGCTCGCCCTGCTCCTGGCGGGCGGCGAGGAAATACTTGTCGCTGAGGGGATAGGGGTCCTCATACTTGGGCCGCGTGGCGGTGAAGCGGTCGTAGTTGCCCTGCATCACGAAGCCCATCGCGCTGGCGGGCCAGATGCGGAGGACCGGCTCCTTGCCGTCCACGCCGATGCGGCGGTCTACGAGGGCGATGGCGCCCCACGGCCTGTCGTGGCATGAGGAGAAGGTGGCGATGAAGCGCTCGGGCGCGCCGGGCAGGATGCGGGCATCCAGCACGGCGCCCGGCGACGGCGTGTTGTTGCCCCAGAAGACCGCGTGGTTCGTGCCGTCGGGGTTGGTTGTCCAGAGGCCCTGGGCGTCGCCGAAATTGCGGTCCACGTACTCCCAGCGGTCGTACAGGATGCGCCCGTCGGGCGTCAGGGCGCCGTGGCCCTCGTGGAGGGTTGAGTGGCCGATCTGATGGATGTTCGCCCCGTCGGCATCCATCACGAACAGGTTGCCCATGAGGTGGCGGTTGCACATGCAGTACTTCGGCTCGCGGGTGGAGCTGAAGGCGATGCGGTCGTCGGGCAAATACAGCGGGTCGAAGTCCGACACCCCCTTGCCGAACGTGAGTTGCCTCAGGCCCGAGCCGTCGCTGCCGACCTCATAGAGGTGGTAGTCATCCTTGATGTCGTTGCGGAGCGACACGAGGACGCGCTTGCCGTCGAAACTCGCCTCGGGGTCGCGGACGACGCCCTTCGGCAGATCGAGCAGCGTCCGCACCTCCCCGCCCTTAGCGAAGTCAATCGCCTTCAGCGCCCCGGGGCCGGTGAACTTGTTCGTGGGCAGCTCCTCGGTCTGGAACATCGTCTCCGTGTTGTGGTGGTCTGGCGCATACTGCTTTCGGACCACGAAGAGGATGGGCTGGCCGCACACGAGGGGGTTGGCGGCAAGCGCCTCGCGCTGGAGGGCCAGAAGCGCGGCGAGGGCCTTCTGAGTCTCCTGGGGCGAGGCATCGAGGAGTTGGCGCTCCAGCGCCTCGAGGCGGCCCAAAAAGTCCTTGGCCTTGGGATACCGCGCGCCGAAGGTCTCCGCGAGGTCCGCGATGGCGAGCCGTAGCGATTCCGCTGTCGCCTCGAATTGCTGCCGGGCAGGGACCTCCCGCTGGGCCTGGCCGCCGAGCGCCAGGGCCGCCGCCATTGGCAGGAGAAACAGGTACTCCGAGCCAGACCGCCTCACGCACGGCTCCTCGTCCATGCAAGGTGAGATGACGCCTCCCGCTGTTCCTATCATAGCTGCCCGAGAGATTGCGTCAAGCCCGGCGTCGCTCCGCCCGCGCAACCGAGGCCCACGGAGTACAATCCTAGTCGGCACGGGGTGCGATGGGGAAGTCACGAAGGGCGCAGGCGATGTCCTGGTGCAAACGCGGCACCCAGGCGGGGAGGGACGAGGTGTCCACCGTCTTCCCCTGCTTGCGCAGGTCGCACGGGGCGCTGATGGCGGTGACGCTCCCGATACCCGCCCTGGCGACGAGGACGAAGAGCTCTTCGATGGCGGGGTCGCCGAGGGCGATGCAGCCGATGGAGACGTCTTTGCCGTGGATGAAGATGTCGCCGCCGAGGTCGCTCCGCTCGTCCTCCTTCGCTCGCGCGCAATCGTCGGCGTTCGGGTAATTGAGCTTCATCGAGAGGTGGTAGCTGCTGTTGGGGTTGAGGGCCTCGATGCGGTAGATGCCCTCGGGCACCTGGCGGTCGCCGCGCCGCAGCTTCGGCCCCGCCTTGCCGCTGGCCGCAAGGATGGGGTAGGAGCGGATGGGCGCCCATCCCCTCCCTTTCCCCGCCCACAGCTCGAGCCGCTTCTCCTCCTTGAAGGCCAGGAGAGCGACGCGCGGCGGCGGGTAGGCGGCGCCTGCTTTCTCGAAGTGCGGCTTCAACCGCCCCTCCGCCGCGGGACCATAGTCCCGAAGAATGTCCTCAACCGTCAGCCTCCCCGCCACGCTCCGATAGGCGGGATACCACACCGCCCGCCCATATCGCCAGAGCGCCGCCACGGAGACCAGAGCCGCGGCGGCACCCATGATCAAGAGCGTTCTCCTCCTTCTCTTCATTCCGCAATCCGCAATCACTTCTTCCGCCGCGGAGCGGCGGACTCCGGAGTCCGCGTCTCCGACGCGGAAGCTGGTTTCCGCCTTGCCGCGCCCCAGCCGGATTCCTCGGCCCACTTGCGCAGGATGGGGACTAAGGGGCTGATGCGGTCCTTCGCGGCCAGGCCGGTGCGGTAGATGTCGCCGCCCGAGTAGTTCCACCAGTTCCAGCCGATGCCGAAGCGCTCGAAGAAGGCCAGGTAGTCGTCCAGCCAGGCCTCGCCGCTGCCGGCGGGCTGGAGCATCGAGATGCCGAACTCCCCGCAGTGAATGGGCACGTGGTGGCGTATGCCGAAGAGGATGGCGTGGAGCCAGGGGTCAATGTGGGTCTGCTCGTGGGTGCGCTTGTAGCCGGGGTAATACTCGTCGTAGGCGTAGCCCCAGTGCTTACCGTAGTGGTGGAAGCTGTAGAGGACGTTGGGGTCCTTCGCAGGCTCCATCCACAGGCACCAGTGGGGCTGCGCCCAGCCATCGGCGGATTCCCACACGATCAGGTGCTTCTTGTCCACCGAGCGGATGATCGCGGTCAGTTCCTTGATCACCTGGTTCCAGTGGGCGGGGTTGATGTAGGCCGGCTCGTTGAAGAAGTCGTAGGAGATCGCCCAATCGGGCTTGTCGGCGTAGCGGGCGGCGATGCGGCGCCACAGCTCGAAGGCGTTCTTCTGGGCCTCGGGCCGCGCCTGCCAGTAGCGGGTGCTGTTTCGGACGGCGCCCCCCGTGTCGGCCTGGGGCTGGTCCTCGTTGAAGAACCAGCAGAGCATCATTTGCATGCCGGCGGCGTTGGTCTTCTCGATGAGCTGGTCAAGGCGTTTCCAGGCCGCCTCGTTGTCCTCGATGAGCGGACCGCCCATGAACTTCACGAGCGGGATGTCCCAGTTCGCGTGGAAGGCGAAGGCGTAGCGGCAGTGGTCGAAGCCCCATTCCGCCATCCGCTTGAACATCACGTCCTCAGGCAGGCCGCCGCGGGCGTTGTGCTCGGGCTTCATCTTGCCGAACAGCTCGCCCACGCCCTTCATCACCTTCGAGCGGTCCACCGGCAGGGCCTGGTACTCCACAGTGTCGGTGCCCTCGGTGACCATGTAGGGCGCGTGCTCGGACTGGTAGCCAGTCGTCCGCGCGTTCTTGATAGCGAGCCCAGGGTGCTTGTGCTTCAGGCCGCAACTGAAGAGCATCGGCACGGGGGCTACCGTGAGCGGCCCCAGGTTCCCGAAGCCGCCGAGGTCGAGGTAGCTGTACCGAATGCGACAGGTCTGTGGATTGCCCGCCTCGACCATCTCGGTCGCAGCGACGGGATAGCGGCGCAGCGCCGCGGCCCACCAGCGGCAGGCCGCATCGTCGAGCTTCACGCCCCGCGGCATCACCAGGATGGCGGCGCGAGCCGGGCCTTTGTCGTACCTGACCGACAAGCCC
>VGYV01000604.1 GCA_016872855.1 Planctomycetota bacterium | reverse complement strand
TTTTGGCTCTCCGGGCTTTCTTGTGGGTGCCCACAAGAAAGCCCGGAGAGCCACATTTTTCGCTGCCCGGTCACGCGTGAGCCGCCGCCCCGGCTCCTGAGTTCCGGGTCCGCGTTGCGCGATTCCGCGTTGGGTGCTCCACTGCTCGTTATCTCACGCCCAGGCAAGGGCTTACGGCGACGGGGGAGACGGTTGGGATTGTCCAGGTGGAAGGTGCCCCGCGATAATGTGGATGGGGGAAAAGGCCGCGGGGTGTCTGCGAGAAGATGTGTTGCGCAGGCCGTGAGTGGTGGGGAGGGCCGCGTACGTAGTCCCGCCTTCAGGCGGTCTTGTCCGTCCCTGGTGGCCCCGCGGGCCGCCAAAGACCGCCTGAAGGCGGGGCTACATGCCCGTCGAGAGGCGGGGCCGGGAGGACGATACGCGAGCCGCGTGTCGCTACGGCTCGTGGGGCTTGTGGGGCGAGGAGGAGTGAAAGCCCGTACAAAGCTGGCTGAGAGCGATTTGAGAGCTTTTTTTGTCCGGCACGCCGCAGAATCATATCTCTTGTAATGCCAGACACATAGGCTGAGCGAACGCCCGCCGAGGCCGCGAAATGAAAGCCGTTCAGTGCGCGACTCCGTCATAGGGTGGAGAGGGCTCGTGGACGGGACTCCAGGCCGTGTTGCCGAGCACTGGACGGGGGAAATCCGAAATCCGAAGCCCGAAGTCCGAAACGATGCCAAAGCACAAAGCACAGATGTCCAAAGCAAAAGCACGAAGACCCGTGGGGGCGGGTCGTTGCTGTCTGGGGCATTGGGATGTGTAAGTCGTTGCTCGCTTGGCACTTGGGTTGTTGGTGCTTGATGCTCCCTGGCCTCTGGCCAGGGGCGCCCCCCCACCCCTCGTGCGCTGGGCGTGGCGCAATGTTGAGCCACATTGAGCCACATTGGGCTGGACCGCCGCAGAACGCCGAGAATCGCCAAACGGCGGTTGAGCCACATTGGGCCACATTGAGCCACATTGAGCCACATTGCGCGGCCTCGGCGCGCCGCGGCGGCTCGCGCCTGCAAACGGCGGGTCGGGGAGGTGGCTCACCGCGCCTGGATGTCGTAGGCGGACAGGGTGTCGGAGTGGCGGAGGTAGAGGCGACCGCCGCAGACGACTGGGTGGGCCCAGAAGGGTCCGGGGCCGCCACGGGGCAACTGGAACTCGCTGACGACCCGCCGCTCGGAGGGCGAGGGCTTGATGAGCATCACCCGGCCACGCTCGTCCATCGCGTAAATCATTCCGTCAGCGTAGGTTACGGAGCCGCCGACGCCGGTCGGCTCGGAGTGCGTGAGCTTGCCGGTCTTCCACTCAAGGCAGTCCCAGCGCGGCTTGTAGTTGCCGTGGCAGAAGCCGTAGAGATAGCCGTCGAGGAGGATGGCTCCGCCGTGGTGGCTGTCGAGCTTGTCGGTGGTCCAGGCCAGCTCGACGGAGCATTTCTTGCCCTCGACGTGGAGCTTGAGGAGGCGGCTGCCGCGGGCGTGGGCGGTGGCGAAGTAGATGTGCCCGCCGTGGAAGAGGGGGGTGAAGATGTTCTCGTCGTAGGGGGTCTCGTGGGGGACCTTCCAGAGCAATTCGCCGGTGTCGGCGTTGACGCCGACCGCGGCCTTGGCCATGAGGGTGACGATCTGGCGGAGGCCCTGGTGGTGGACGAGGATGGGCGAGGCGTAGCCGGGCTTCTCGCCGATGCCCTTGCAGGTCCAGACGGTCTCACCCGTGAGCTTGTTGAGGGCGACGATGCTGGTCTCCTCGCCGCCGGGGACGGCGATGAGCCTGTCGCCGTCAATGAGTGGCGACTCGGCGAGGCCCCAGGTGATGTTGCGGCCGCCGAATCTCTTCAGAATGTTGAGTGCCCAGAGGGGCTTGCCCGACCCGTCGCCAGCTCCGGGTGCCCGTGCCTCGAGGCAGGCCAGGTCGCCGTCGGCGTTCAGGTGGTAGAGGCGGCCGGCGTCAATCGTGGGGGTGGAGCGGGTGCCTGGGTGCTCGCGCTTGTAGGCGGGGCCGTTCTTGGCGGTCCAGGCCACTGTGCCGTCCAGGTTCAGGGCGGTGATGAGCGTGTCGTTGCCCACGTTGCCCGTCACGTAGGCCAGCCCGTTGGCGACGGCGACGGCGGCGAAGCCGTGGCCGATGCCCTTGGCGGCCCAGAGCAGCTTCGGGCCGCCCTGGGGCCACTCCTTCAGGAGGCCGGTTTCGGGCGACTTGTTGTCGCGGTTGGGGCCGTTGAACTGCGGCCAGTCGGCGGCCGCCGCGTGGCCGAGGGCGAGAAGGAGGACGAGAGGGCGGCTGAACATGAGGCTGCCTCCTGGGGATGGGACATCCCGCAGGAGGCACAGTGTAATCCGGACTTGGGCGAAAGGCAAGCGCGGTTACGGCACGAGGTGCTCGATGGGGAAGCGCCCCTGGGGTGGGTTAGCGGGCGCCTCGTCAGCGCCGCCGGCGACGAGCTTCGCCGGCTTTTCGGGACTCTTGGCCTGGCGGGCGGCGGCCAGCTCGGCCTTCGCCGCGGCCAGGTCGCGTGCGACGGCGAGGGCGATTTCGTCGGGGGGCAGTGGCGGCAGCGGCGCTTCGGGGGCACGGTCGGCCTTGGCTGGCTTGGCGGGCTGAGCGGGCGGCGCTGGGGGCGGCGTGGGCGGCGCCGAGGCCACCTTGGCCGGCGGCCTGGGCGCGGGGGATGCGGCAGCCACAGCAGCCGGCGTGGGCGCCGCCGGGGCAGCGGCCACCTTCGGCGGCTCCGCGGCCTTCGCCACGCGAGTCGCCGCCGCCTCGTTGCGGTCGCCGAACGGGATGTAGCCGAACCAGCCGCAGAAGAAGTCGGCCATCTTGTGGTAATTCAGGTTCCACATGATGCCCACGTAGCCGAGGTGGAGGTAGTGGATGCAGGCGGGCTTGTAGGGCTTGCGGCCCTCCTTGGCGTTCTGTGCGATGCCGACGAAGCCTGCCTTGTGGCTCTCGACGGTCGCCTTGTCGTCCTTGAAGCCCTTCCAGCTATTCTCCTCGCGGCCCCAGAGGAGCGCGCCGGCGTTGTTCTGGTGGTGTTCGCCGGCGCCCAGCTTGCCGCCGCCCATGCCCACGAAATAGCCGTCCACCTTGCTGTAGCCCACGGGCGTCACCATCGGGCAGTTCGCGTAGAGCCCGAACTGCGGCTTCTTCGAGAACGTGAACCCGAGGTCCATCATCTGCTTCGCGTCGGCCCCCCGGTTCTTCAGGTAGGTGCAGCCCGACGCTCCGGCAAGCACGAGCGCAAAGGCCGCGATGGACATCCTCGCCCCGTGAACAACACCGCTGCGCATGAGCTGTCTCCAAGACAAGCCGTCCCGCTCCTTGGGAACACAACCGTCCGCGGATTATACACGGGGAGTTACGAGGATGCGCGAGTATAACAGAAAAGTAAGGGAAAGCAAAGGAAAAATCGCGGTTCTGTAAGAAAAGGCGGTTTCGCGCCCGCCGGGGCCTACAGAACGCCATAGATGTAGGCCAGGCAGAAGTAGCCGCCAATGAGCACAAATAGCGCACCCGTCGCCCATCGCGCCCAGAGCTCGAACTGCGTGAGGCGATGGAACACCTTGCCGACCGACTGCGCGCTGAAGGCCAGCACCAGGGCCACGGCCACCACGGGCACCGCCGTGCCCACGCCGTAGAGCGTGGGAAGTAGCACGGACGACTGGCTCTGGAGCGCGAGGGTGATGAGGCTGCCGAAGAACAGCGCGGCGGAGACCGGGCAGAAGGCGAGGGCGAAGAGGATGCCCAGCAGCCCGGCTCCCCAGGCGCCCATCGCCTCCACCCGCCGCTGCGTCCCCTCGCCGGGGGCGAAGCCGCGGAAGCTAAGCTCCACCAGCCGCAGGAGCACGATGCCCACCAGGATGAGGATGGGGCCGAGGAACCTGTTCATGTAGCGCGACAGGACGGCGGCCACGTCGGCCTTGTAGAGCAGCCCGCCCACAATGAGCGCCGCCACGGCCACGTAGGCAAGCGTCCGCCCCGCCGTGTAGAGCAGGCCCGAGAGGAGCACCTGCCGCGGGCTGCCCACCCGTCGCCCGATGTAGGAGATGGCCGCGATGTTGGTCGCCAGCGGGCACGGGCTGATCGAGGTCAGGATGCCCAGCCACAGGGCCGACAGCGCAGCGAGGAGCAGCCCCTGCGGCAGCGCCTGAGCCTGGGCCGTCGCCTCAACCCCTTTCAGGATCGCGCCCACGCCGTCCTGAACCGTCTGGACGGCCTGCTCGGCGGACTCCAGATAGTCGGACACCTGTGCCAGCTTGCGCCAGCTCTGGGCCTTTCCGTCGCGGAACTCCACAGCCACGATGCAACTGGCGTAGATATCGCAGGCCTCGCGGAAGTCCCGGCCGTCCGGCGTCCTGTAGTTCGCCGTCACGTAGTTGACCGTGCGCCACTGGAGGCGCTTCCCGGCAAATGCCCCCTCGACGGCCTTGCGCGCCACGGCCTCGAAGCCGATGCAGTTCTCGCACCGCTTCTCGCCGTGGAAGAAGAACACGCTCACCCCCTCGTGTGGCCCCTCGGCTTCCGTGGCAGGTTTCCGCTTCGGCCAGACCTCGTTCACGACAAGCGCAGCGATGCTCGCGGCGGCAAAGGCCAGGAGCGGCGCGGCGACCAACCACTTCCACTTCACTGACAGTCCTCCGGCTTACAGTGTGGCACGGCTGGCTCGCCCAGCCGTGTCCTCGCCTCTCCCGTCAAGCAAGAAGGGCCTTGATGTCCTCCACCGAGGGCACCTTGCCCACCATCTTCACCTTGCCGTCCACCACGAGGGCGGGGGTCATCATCACGCCGAAGGCCAGGATTCGCGCGATGTCGGTCACTTTCTCGAGCTGGTAGTCCACGCCGAGGGCCTTCGCGGCTTCCTCGGTGTTCTCCGCCAGCTTCTTGCACTTCGGGCAGCCCGGGCCAAGCACCTGAATCTTCATCTAGCGTCTCCTCGCTGAAAAGGCACGTCATGCCGGAATGGCGTGAAGATAAGGGCATTCTGCCTGAAGGCAGGACTCCGAACGAGTGCATAACCTGTTGGGAGTCCTGCCTTTAGGCAGTCTTCTTCCTGCCTTCCGGCCTGTTCGCTGCCCTTATCTTCACGCCATTCC
>VGYV01000603.1 GCA_016872855.1 Planctomycetota bacterium | reverse complement strand
ATTTCGGCGTAAGTCCTTGCCATGCCTATGCTGAGGGAGGTAGAAGGGTTCCTCGGCTTGGCGCCCCCCTTGTGGGCACCCACAAGAAAGCCCGGAGAGCCTTCTTTTCCTCGTAATGACGAGAGGCCCGATTACCCCGAACGCGCGGCGAAGATCGTGCATGACATTTGGAGCGGAGAGAGCGCCGTCCGGAGTGGAGAAACCGTGTTGTCGCTGTCGACATTTCCGGGGCTGAAGCCCTGATGGACCACAGGATGAACACCTGCTATTGGGCAACATCCGACTTCCAGCGCTCTCTGGAAGTAGCTGCCGGTGCGGGGATGGCGGTCACTGCCCATCTTGGTGATTGGGGCCACACGTACCGACGCTGGAAGACGTTGCCGCGCAGGGAAGGCACAAGGAAGGAACTGCGCAAGGCGCTGGCGGAGATCGGTGATCGCGAGGAGGTGGTACGCCAGTTCCTCAAGTTTACCTGGGACGGGATCGAGACGCTGGCCAAGACCGCGCGGGGGAAGAGGCTTCGGGCGGCTATCAACCACGGCATTGCTCTTGCCCCGAAGGGAGCAGTGATAACCAAGGGGCCGAGGTGGAGACCCGGGGGAGGCCCCGAATTGTATTCGTTCACGGGGCAAGCCATAACCGATCCAGGGAATCTGAGGGAGATTTGTCGACAACTGGACTTCGTCAAGGAGAACGGGATCGAGATGCGGTGTTGCCCAACGGTGAATGTGCGATCCCAGGACATCCGCCTTTACCGCGGTCACCCCCTCTACGAGTGGATTCGCAGGGGCATCAAGGTGTCTCTAAACGTTGATGACCTCTATTGGTTTGCCGATGAAGGGACGACCTTGTCGGATGACGTCGCCAAGGCCATGCTGGCAGGCCCGGAGTGGTTTACCGTGGCGATGGCAAAGGCCTGCTGTTGTGCGGATGCTTGACGGGTCCCTTTGTGGTCAGCAGTGAGCTTCGGAGCCCAGAGCTACTTCTGCCTAAACAGCCAATCCCTCACCGCTGCAGCGAGGAAGGCGATGCCAGCGGCGACCAGGGACCAGATAGTCTTCAGGCGGGTGATGGCTTGGGAGTGTTCGTCCACCTTCGCCTGGAGTGCGAGGAGGCGGTCGATCTTCTCGTTGATGGCCTGAAGCGAGGCGCGCATTTCGCCGCGCAGTTCGGCGACCTCGAGGAGGTTCTGGACGATCTCGACGTCGAGGGCGCGGCGCAGGCCGTTTTCAGCAGGCGGTCTCTTCGGCTCGGTCATCGCAATGCCCCTGCCACGAGGAGGCCCACGAGAAGCCCCACGAGCAGCCCCGTCAGGAACCCCTTCACCCGGCTCTTGTCATGCGTCCAGCGCATCCACATCACCCACATCTTCTGCCTCCTAGAGGTCCGTGGTCCGGGTCACAGCTTCACGACAGCGACGAGTTCCAGCATCGTGTTCGCGCCCTTGCTGAAGTCGGGCATGTTGCGGACCTCGTAGAGGTAGCCGGGGACGAGGACCTCGCCCTCGGGGTTCTCGGCCTCATCGTAGACCCCGTTCTCGGCGACTGGCCCGGTGACGCCCTCGACGTAGGCCACGTTCCCCCCGAAGAAGCCGACCTCCTTGATCGTCGTGTCGGCCGCCTCGTAGTCGGCGAACCGGAAGAAGACGCCGACGACGAGAGTCTCCTGCGGCGTCTCGGCGTAGGTCACGCCGTCCACGGTGATCGTGCCGTTGGGGTCCTCGACCAGGAACGAGGACTTGTACGCCGTGCGGCGGATGAACTCGCTCTTGAGCAGCGTCTGGTCGGGCGTGGGGGCGGGCGGGTTCAATGGGTCGGTGAACGTCCCGTCGCCGCCGCCCAGGGCGCAGTGGGTGAGGCCTTGCACGCCCTCGCCTCGGAGGAGCTTGCCCATGAGCACCTTGCCGCTGTTCACAATGAGCGCGTTGTCGGGCATTGGAAGGAATCCTTTCCGTCAGGCGGTGATGGCGGTCATCAGGCAGAAGCCCTGAGGGGCCGGGCAGACCGCCGTTGCGATGGTGACCTTCAGGGCACACGCGCCGTCTGCTGATTCTGATCCCGTGGCCGCCATAGCGAGCAGGCGGGCCATGTGGGTCTCGGGGACTGGGGCCGTCGCCCAGCAGATGCGGACGCAGTAGAACACCCACTTCGTGCCGGCCGGGTGGACTTCCTCGAGGAGCGAGCCGAGCCAGAGGGGCGGGTCGTCGAGCGGGATCTTGTAGACCCCCTCCCACGGCTCGTTCTCGATGACGGGCGCGCTGACGCCTTGCTCGGCGAGGATGCGTTCCAGGGAGTAGCGCGTCCCCTTGTGGCGGTAGAACTCGATGCGGAACTTGATCAGGCGCCGCTGAAGCTCGGGGTCGCGGGTGTAGACGTAGGGGTAGCCGACGAGCGCGCCGAGGAACGGCAGGAACTCCGCCGGCACGCGGTCGAGGTCCCAGAGCACGGGGAACTCGTCGATCTTCGCCTTGAGCCAGTCGAGCGTGGGCGCGAAGACGCGGAGGAAGTCGCGGAGGTCCCCGTTGTCTTCCAGGCGATAGACCTGGGGCAGAAGCTGCATGAGCCGGTCTTCGAAGTAGCCCATCGTCACTCCGTCACGTAGAGAGCGGTGATGTTGGTGGTGCCCTCGACCGCGAGCTGGCCCGCGGCGATGGAGATGTCGCGGGTGGGCCTTCGCATCACCACGTGGCTCACGCCCTCGACGCCGTCGATCAGGGCGACGAGGTCGGAGAAGTAGATGTCCTGGCCGAACCGCACGTTGTCGAAGGCGAGGTAGTCGCTGACCTTGCCCAGCACGACGTCGAGCACCTCGAACCGGTCGTAGTTGCGGTAGACATACACGTCGGCCTCGATGTTGACGGGGACGTAGACGGGGTCCTTCACGTGGACGGTGACGGTCAGCAGCTTCCGCTCGTTCAGGAAGGCGAGGACCTGGGCCTTCAGGAGCTGGGAGGGCAGGCCGCCGCAGTCGGGCGCGATCACCACGCAGACGTGGTAGTAGCCCATGTTCAGGCAGTCGTTCACGTCGAGCACCTGGGCTTTGGCGACCCCAGGGAAGCCTTCAGCCAGGGCGACGTAGTCGGCCTTGGTGACGGCGCGCCAGAGCGAGGCCAGTTCCGCGGGCGCCTGCCTGCGGGCGTGGTCGAGGGATTCGCGGACGTTGCCGTTCGAGGCAACCTGGATGTTGGTCACCGTGAGCTTCACCTGCTCGCCCTGAAAGTAGACGGGGTCGAGGAGCGAGTTGACCAGGCGCTTGCCGAGGTTGCCGCCCGCACCGAGGGTCTTGAGGTACTTCACCGCCACGGCCTGGCCCGAGGGCGGGAGGAGGCCGTAGTGCCCATCTCCCATCGTCAGCCAGGTGTTGTCCAGCGCGTCGGTCGTGAGGAGGTAGTGGGCATCGGCGGGCGTGCTCTCGTAGAAGGTCCGCACCTCGGCCCACTTCACGTTGCCGACCCAGACCTCGACTGTACCTTGGGCGATGTCCTTCGCGGCCAGGCGGAAGACCTGGCCTGGCGTCCCGTCGGTCGTGAAGCTCTCCTCGGTCGGGACGCCCTGGACGCCGCCGACTGTGCCGTCGAGCGCGCCTGCGGCGATGGCCAGGTCCTCGGCCGTGGCGAAGTCGACGTTCCCCTGGTCGGTCGTGGCCCGGCAGCGGGTGTGCTTCGGGATGGTGAGAGGCGCGGGCAGCGCCGCGGCCAGGCGGAAGTAGAGGGTTGTCGTGGCGGCGACGGGGAGGTCGAGGCGGTAGTTCACCAGATTCGTCAGGTTGATGACGTTTTGGCGCTGGCGGGCCGTGGGAAGGTAGGCCTCGTTCGCCTGGTTGTCGAGGTAGAAGAGGAGCATGTCGCCGAGGCCACAGAAGAGCTCGATGAGCACCATCCCCAGGTCGCTCTCGTTGAAGTCGGTCCAGCGGTCAGTGATGGTTGGGATGCGCTGGACCAGCTCCTGGCGGACGGCCTCGTAATCCTTGTTCGTGTAGTTGACGCGGACCTTGGGCATATGCGTTACACCTCGCGGACGAAGGGGTAGACCATATTGCCCCGCACCTGGGTGCGGATGATGCGGTAGTCCAGCCGGATGAGAGCGACGTTGCGGTCCGTGACCAGCGGGTCGTCGCTGAATTCCACGGATTCGATGACCACCCGCTTCTCCCAGCGCTTGACGGCATCCACGATGAACTGCCTGGCGAGCGCCTTGAAGACGACGTTGTTCTGCTGGAACACGAGTTCCGGGAGGCGCGAGCCGAACTCGGGGAGGAAGAAGCGTTCCCCCGGCCGGGTCGAGAGAATCTGCCAGATGCTCTCGTGGATGTGGGCGTGCTCGGGGCCGGCGCCCTGGGAGGTGGGGATGCGGGCGGAGAGCGCCGATTTCCTCGAGATCCGCTTGACATTGCCGCGCAGAGTGGTATCATACCGGCGAAGGTTTGAGGGGAAATTCAGGCGGCTTTCGCACCGAGGGACTTGGGTGCGATCGGGGGCCCGCGTGAGTGAGGAGTTCGCCATGAGAAGCTGGCTTTGCCCTGGAAATGAAGGCAGCCTTCACCAAAGACGGCTGGTCTTTGGGCTTGCCCTCTTCAGCCTGGGTCTGGTTCCACTTGAATCTGCGGCCCGCGAGGGGGACGAGGGCTCTGCTGGAACAATCCAGGACGTGAAAGCTAGGGCGCTTGACCTGAGCGTCACCGGCTCTGTTCAGCGGGGAACGCCCTGGTTGGGATTCACCTACTGGCGAGGGGGCCAGGAGAGGAGCGAACACCCAGTCAGGCTCGCCGCGGGGAAGTTCGAACGCCGATTCTTCGTTGGATTGGCCTACGGGACCGATGATCCAATGAAGGCGGTTTCCTACAGGTACCACGTTGCCCTGTGGAAGTGGAAGGTCCCAGCGAACGAATGCGCGGCCCAGAATGGTGGGCAGGCGTGTGAATGGTGCCGCAAGAACGGCTACCACATGTGGGGACTTGTCGACGGTAAAGAAGGGGAATGGCGTCCCTTGCCGCCGCGCTAACTCCTTGGACCAGTCGCCGAAGGAAAAGAGGCTCTCCGGGCTTTCTTGTGGGTGCCCACAAGGGGGGCGCCAAGCCGAGGAACCCTTCTACCTCCCTCAGCATAGGCATGGCAAGGACTTACGC
>VGYV01000602.1 GCA_016872855.1 Planctomycetota bacterium | reverse complement strand
GAGCTCACCGCCAACGCGCCCAAGCACGCGCCGAAGAGGTCCAGCCCGTAGAGCGCCCCTGCCGACCCCGCGCCCCGCGAGTGCAGCGCCGCCGCCAGCGGAAACTGGAGGCCCCCCACCCCGCCCGCAATGAGCGCCGCCAAGCTGAATGACACCCCGGCAACGGCCGGCACCGTCCCCAGCCCTGTCCCCGTCGCCACCCACAGAAGCCCCAACAGCACCAGCGGATACCCGCAGATGCACACCTGCACCCCCACCATCCGCCGCCACGTGGCCTGCCCGCGGGCTACCCAGCGGCTCGACACCCAAGCCCCAAGGGTGAGGCCAAACATGAACGAGGCCACGAGGAGCCCGATATAGTGGTACATGTAGCCGCAGGCCACCTGGAACCCCAGCAGCACCGTGAACTCCACGCCCATCTCGATCAGGCCTGTCGAAGCGACGGAGAACGCCAGCGCCCCGTCCCGCCAGCGCCGCCGGGCCAATGGCGCCGCCATCGAAATCGCCGCCACGATGGCGAGAAGCGCCAGCGGCGCAACGAAGGGATAGCGGTCCAGGAACTCCAGCACGCGCCCGAGATCGAACACAGGCGGCCTTGCTCCCGGCTGCCGCGCGCGCTGCTGCGCGCTCCAGCGCTGCGCCTCGTAGTAGTAGCAGCGGGGCGAAAGGTCGCGGTTCCGCTCCGCCGGCGCACTGACCACCTGTTCAAGCCGTTCCAGCCGCCCGCCCACCAGGTCGGCCTCCCACGAATGCGCGTCCACGTACGAGGTCGCTATCCCCCGCTGTGCCATCCGCGCGTCCAGCACCCCCAGGCGATGGGTCGCCACCCCGTCGCGGTTCGACGCCAGGAACGTCACCGGCGCGCCGGGGAAGACGATCACGTGCGCGAACGCCGCCGCCAGCGAGCCGTGCAGGCAGGCGAGCAGGCGCCGCGACTCCTCGGGAATATAGTCGTGCCCCCCGCTCGCCTGGAACGCGAACACCCCGCCCGGCTCGAGCACCCGCGCCACCTCGCGGAAGAACTCCACCGTGTAGAAGCGGTTCGCCTGCGCCGTCGCCGGCGGCCCCAATGCCGAGATCGCCACGTCGAACCGCGGGGTCACATCTTCATTTCGCACATGGCGGCTATGTGCCAAATGAAGATGTGACCCCAGGTCCTTCACGAACGCCCGGCCGTCGGCGAGCACGACCTCGACCCGCCTGTCCCCCAGCGCGTTCGCTGCGCCCGGCGGGAAGTGCCGACGCACCATCTCCACCGCCAGCGGGTCCAGCTCCACATACGTCAGCTTCTCGACCGATGGGTGCTTGAGAGCCTCTTCAACAGCCCCCGGCCCCCCGCCCAGGAGCAGCACACGCCGCGGCTCCGGGTGCTGAAGCATCGGCAGGTGCGCCACCCCCTCGGCCACCGGCGGGTCGGGATAGCTGAACGCCAGCACCCCGTTCACATACAGCGTCCGCTGCGCGCCTTCCGCCTGCCGCGTCACCGTCAGCCGCCCGTATGGGGAATCGGCCGACGCCACGACGGCCAGCGGACGCCAGTAGGCACTGTCCGTCTGGCGGAAGACGCCGGGCAGGCCGAGGCAGTGGACCAGCACGAAGGTGTAGGAGGCCCCGCCCACGGCGGCCCCGGCCGCCTCGAGCAGGTACACGGTGCCCACGGTCCCTCCCGCGGCCTCCGCGGCCCGGCACGCCAGGGGGAAGAGGAATCCGTTGGCCAGGCAGAACGGCCCGAGGAGGAGAAGCGACGAGGCGAGCATAGTGCCGAAGGGGCGAATCTGCCCGAGCGAGGCCCCCTCGCCTGCGCGCAGGGCCACCTTCAGATAGCGGGCGCCCAGCGCCGTCGCCACGAGCAGCACCAGCATGATGCCGAACGTCGCAACAAGCCACACCCCCGGCTGCTTCAGCCGCCGGGCCAGCCGCCCCAGGCCCAGGCTCCCCAGCCCCGTCCAGAACAGCCACGTGCCCAGCATCGCCCCGACGCACAGCTCGTTGCCATAGAACGTCACCACCATCTCGCGCACCACCACCACCTGCGCCACGACCCCGCAGAAGCCGATGGCGAACACGGCAATGTGCATGCGAGTCAGGAGTGACGAGTGAGGAGTGGCGAGTGACGAACTCAACCCAATGTCCCTCTTCTCTGCCGCCGCTCTGCTGCAGACCCGCAGAACCCTTCGGTCCGGCGGGAACTCAGAGATTCGAGGACGGCGACGAGGACGATTGCAGACTGTTCACCGTCCACTGTCCTCAGTGCCGGCATCATAGCCCCCAGCCGCCCGGCCTTCAAGTGCCCCGCCACTCCCGAACGGCTGACACGCCCCCACTTTGCGACCGCGGGCCTCGGTGCGGCGTGCCGCCGCTTCGCTACGGGCCAAAGCGGCATCTGTGATGCCGCACTCCACACTCCTCCCGTCCCGCACGGGCGCACATTATGGAGTGCGGTGACGAAGTCACCGCTTTCGTTGCCCGCGAAGCGGAGAGAACGGGCGCCTGGCCGCCCGAAGGCGCAAACTGGGGGCGTGTCAGCACGAACGGCGATTGACAGGCCGCGACGCCTGCCTACAATGCAGGCGTGGGGAGCACAGAGAGCGAGGGACAACGATGGGCAGGACGAAGAAGCTGGCCGTCGCAGCCGTCGTGGGGGCCAATGCGTGCCTCGCGGCAACTCAGGGCGGCACGCTCGCCGCCTGGGCGGTGGACCCGCACGTCAAGGTCTTCCGCGACGCCCCGCCGCTTGTAGGCGGGGGCGCCCATCGCCTGCGATGGGCACCCGTGCCCCGCGAGACGGGCGTGGTGAAGTTGCGAGCGGCCCGCAACGAGTTCGAGCCCGGGCAGCTCGCCTTCCGCTCGACCACGCCGCTCAAGGGCGTCCGTATCGAGCTTTCGCCTCTCCGTCACGCCGACGGCAAAGGGACAATCGGCGGCGACGACCTCGCCTGGAACTTCCTCGGCTTCATCCCCCTGAAGAAGAACACGCAGGACTCCGACAAGATTCAGCTTCGCGCGGCGCCCTGCGAGGTGCCCGACCCCCTCCTCGACGCCCGCACGCTCGACGTGGCGGCCGATGCCACCCAGCCCGTCTGGCTCACGGTCCGCGTACCCAAGGACGCACCGCCCGGCCTCTATCGCGGCGAGGCGGTCGTTGTCGCCGGTGACACCCGCGCCGCCGTGCCCATTGAGCTATCTGTTGACCCCTTCGCCCTCCCCGACGTGCGCCACCTCCTCGTCACCAACTGGTTCGATGCCAGCCACTTTGCGAAGGCCCACAATGTGGCGGTCTGGTCGGACGCCTTCTGGCCTATCCTGGAGCGTTACGCGCGCAACATGGCCGCCCACCGCCAGAACGTCGCCCTCACCCCCTGGAGCCTGGTGCAGATCACCCGCGAGGCGGACGGCAAGCTCAGCTTCGACTATGCCCGGTTCGACCGCTACATCGAGTTGTTCCAAAAGGCCGGCGTAGCCGATGGGATCGAGCTGACCCACGTGGGCAGCTTCGGCCCAGGCGGCTGGGGCAGCAAGGAGATCGTCCTCGTCAAGGTCGGCGCCACCGACCGCAAGACGGGCAAGCGCGTGGAGCTTGGCCCCGAGGAGGGCCTTGCGCCCCTGCTCGCCGACCTCGAGAAACACCTGGAAGCCAAAGGCTGGCTCGCCAAGACGATGATCCACGTCGCAGACGAGCCGTCGCTCAACAACCTCGCCTCCTGGCGCAAAGCCTCGGAATTCGTCCACAAGGCCGCGCCACGCATCCGCCGCATTGACGCCATCGAATCGGTGGACTTCACCGGCGCCCTCGAGGTCTGGGTGCCCAAGCTCTCCCACTTCGACCGCTGGCGCGACGCCTACGAGGCCCGCCGAGTGGGCAACGAGTTCTGGTACTACATCTGCTGCCACCCCTTCGGCAACCTCTACCCCAACCGCTTCCTCGACTACCCGCTCGCCCGCGTCCGAGTCCTCCACTGGCTCAACTTCGCCTGTGGCCTCACAGGCTACCTCCACTGGGGCCTGACCTTCTGGGGCGACGACCCCTTCGGCCCTCCGAGCGACAGGCTCCCGCCTGGCGACACCCACGTCATCTATCCCGGCGCCGACGGCCCGCTCAACTCCATCCGCTGGGAGATTCAGCGCGAGAGCATCGAGGACTTCGAATACCTCTGCCTCCTTGCCGTCAGGACCGCTGAGGCCAAGAAGCGCCTCGGCCCCGCCGCCGACTTCGTTGACCCCCGCCGCCGCGCAATCGAGCTCTGCCGCGAGATCGTCCCAGCCATCGCCGACACCGAGCGTGACCCCGCCCGCATCATGGCCGTGCGGGCCGAGATAGCCGAGGAGATCATCTCCCTTGGCGGCGAGCCGTTGCTCCTCGCCGAGACCGAGCCGATGGCCGGCTCCACCCTCGTCCACGGCCCCATCTGCGTCGAGCTGCGCGGCGTCACGCAGCCTGGGGCATCGGTCAAGATCAACGGCACCCCCGTCGCGGTCGGCCCCGACGGCTGCTTCGCCACCCACGTCTCGCCCCGCGGCACCCGCCACGAGGTCCGCATCGAGGCCGAGCACAACGGCCGGAAGGCGGCTACAACCCGCCGCTTCCAGGCGAGGAGATAGGGAATGCTCAACTGGCGTTCCGTGCAAATCGTTATGGCGCTTGCCGTCTGCACTGGCTGCGGGCGGCTCAACACTGAAGGGGCAGAGATGAACCAGGAGAAGGGTGCCTACATTCCCGAGCCTGTGCCGGTGAAGACGAGCCTGCTCATCGGGGCGCACCACTGCCCGCTGTGGGAGGCCGATAAGCCGCAGATGTGGGACAACGTGCTCAAGCACCCCGAACGCACCCCCGTCCTGGGCTTCTATTCGCAGGAGAACCCCGAGGTCTCGGACTGGGAGACGAAGTGGGCGGTCGAGCACGGCGTGTCGTTCTTCGTCTACTGCTGGTATCGCGCGAGCCAGGGCAAGCCGGTCGAGATGCGCTTCGGCTCGGCCATCCACGACGCGCTGTTCAAGTCGCGCTTCGTCTCCAAGATGAAGTTCACGATCATGTGGGAGAACCAGTCGCGCGGGAAGGCCGGCGTCGCCGACGAGGCCGACCTGATGACGACTCTGCTCCCCTTCTGGATCGAGAACTACTTCAAG
>VGYV01000601.1 GCA_016872855.1 Planctomycetota bacterium | reverse complement strand
CCACGACCAGACTGAGGCCGACGTGCCCATCGTGGGCCTCATGCGCCGCCTCCTGGCCGAAGGGTATCTCACCCCCGCCGCCCACGCCAAGATCGCCCGGTCCAACGCCATGAGGCTGCTGGGGCTGCGCTGACGGAACGTTTTTCCGGCCCCCACCGACCTCGCGTCGGTGGGGCCGAGGATTGACAGCTACACGGGCGGGGCCTTCCCCCACCCCCTCTCCCTCTCAGGGAGAGGGGAGGGTGAGGGTGGGCGCTCGCGCGACGGGTTCACCCTCCCCCTGCCCCCTCCCTCTGGGAGGGAGGGGGGTTGGGGTGGGGGCCGGCCGCGCGGTAGCTTGCAATCATCGCCCCACCGAGCCAAGCTCGGTGGAGGCGAAGAGGAATACGTGCTATGCGCGCGTGGCACACTTGCAGCATGGTTGTTGGTCCGATGCTCGCCGCCATTCTCGCCGGCTGCGCGGTGCCCGTGACGCGCAGCCCGGAGGATTGGCCCTGGGGCAGGACGCGGCGGGGGCTTCAGAGCCGCATCGTGTTCGAGAAGCACGTCTACCAGCAGGGCGAGCCAGTCGTCTGCTGGGTCGAGGTGCGCAACGCGAGCGGCAAGCCCGTGCCCTACGACGGCCGCGTCGTCGCCTGGCGCACGGCGGCGGGCACGAAGGGCGAGGTGTGCTGGCGCATCGCGTCCGATGATGCCCCATTCGCCAGGGCGCTCCGCGCCATCTTTGACGAAGAGACGAGGAAGTTCCTCAGGGAGCAACGCTACTGACCACTGCAAGATCAATGATAGTGCCTGTCATGCCGAGCGAAGTCGAGGCACCTCTCTTTGGCCATCGGCGTAGCGTGAGGGCGGCGTTCGCAACGATCGCGCGGGCGGTCCCTGCCGCGACCCCCGCGTCGCCCGTGCCTTGAGCGCTGCCGCGGCCCATGCTACTCTAGACGTTGGGCTGGCGGACAGCAAGGGGATCGAATGGCAGCGGTCCTGCTGCTCAACACGAACGTGACGCGGTGCGGGCGGACGGGGTATCCGGTGACGCCGGCGCCGGCCGGGCTCATCAGCCTGGCCGGGGTGCTGCGGCGGCGGGGCCACGACGTGAGGATCGTGCAGCTCACCAGCCACGTCGTGGCGCAGGATGAGAACGAGGTGCCGCTGGTCTGCGGCGAGCTGGCCGCGGCGCTCGCGGGATTCGAGCCCGACGTAATCGGCATCTCGACCCGGAACGTCAACGCGGGCCGCGTGCCGGCCAACCCCTTGCGGCTGGTGGAGTACCACTCGGCGTTCTACGACGGCCGGGTCGTTCGCGCGTGCCGCAGGGTGTCGCGCGCGCCCGTGGTGATGGGGGGCACGGGGTTCTCGGTCGAGCCGGGCCTGTGCTGGGCCGTGGCGCGGCCGGACTTCGGGCTCGTCGGCGAGGCCGAGGAGACGTTGCCCGCCCTCGTCGAGGCCATCGTGGCGGGCCGGCTGACCGATGCCATCCAGGGGCTGGTAACGTCGCGCGAGACGGTGGACGCCGCGTGCCGGGCGCCGGGCCGTGTGGCCGACCTGGCAACGGTCGGCCCGGGGGCCTGCGACGCCGTCCGGGGCCTGCGCGAGCACTACTACGCTGCCGGCGGCCTGCTCCCCATCCAGACCAAGCGCGGCTGCGCCATGGAGTGCATCTACTGCCCCGCGTCCTTCCTCGAGGGCCACCGATACAGGTTCCGGCCGCTCGAGCACGTGGTCGAGGAGGTCCGGGCCTATCAGCAGGTGTGGGGCGTGCGCCACTTCTTCTTTGCCGATCCCACGTTCAACCACCCGGTGGACCACGCCGTGGCCCTCTGCGAGGCGCTCCTCTCGGCGGGGTTGGACATCGAGTGGTTCGGCGAGGTCACGCCCGCCTGCCTGCCCGACCGCCTGGTGGCCCTGATGGCGCGGGCGGGGTGCATCGGGGTGACGCTGGGGTTGGACTCGGGTTCCGACCGCGTGCTGGCGTCGTACCGCAAGCCCTTCCGGGTGGGCGAGGCGCGCGAGGCGCTCGCCGTGCTGCGGTGCCACGGCATCTCGTTCGACGCGTCGGTCATCTTCGGCGGCCCGGGCGAGACGCTGGAGACGGTTGCCGAGACGGTGGCCTTCTGCGAGGAGCACCTGCGCGACGTCGTCGTGCGTTTCTTCGATGGCATGTACATCCCGCCACACACCCGCGTCCACCAGCTCGCCGCCGCCGAGGGCCTGATCAACCCGGAGACGCCTTACGAGGACCTCGTGCTGGCGAACGACTTCCGCCGGGTGAAGCGCTACGAGTACTTCTTCCCCCACGCCGCCGAGCCGCAACGGGCGCTGCGCGAGCGCCTCGCGCGGGCCTGCCGCGGCGAGCGGTGGCTCCTGAGCGGCAAGGACTGTGTGCCTGACCCCGGCACGGGGGAATTGGTGTTCGGGCCGGACATTGTTGTAGAATCGGGCGCCCGCCCGTGGTGGCGGGGCCTCCACCGCAGTGGAGGAGGCGCCGCGGCGCCCGCGGGGAGATGCGATGGGTTCAGCGCCCCTTGACCGAGTGGTTCGCGTGCTTGGCGAGGCCGTGGGCCTCGCCGACACGGCGGCCATCGGCCCCGACACGCCGCTGGTCGGCGGCGGCCTGTCTCTCGACTCCGTGGCCGTGCTCGAACTCCTCGTCGGGCTCGAGAACGAGTGGGGGGTCGAGCTGGACCCCGATGCGTTGCTGGAGGCCGACGCCCTGCGGACCGTGGGGACGCTGGCTGCCTACCTGGACGGTCGGGCGAAGGGGGGCGCGTGATGCCCAGCGGCCTGCTCGCCCGCAGCGTGGAACTGTTCGCCTCGCGGCCCGCCATCCTGGAGGGCGGGCGCCGCGTGACGTATGCCGAGCTGTGGGACACTGTGCAGGCGTCGAGCCGCGCGCTGGCTGCCTGCGGGGTGGAGCCAGGCTCGGTGGTCGCGCTTCAGATGGCCAACTCCCTCGAGTCCGTCGTCACGCTCTTCGCAGCGAGGGGGCTGGGGGCCACGGTTCTGCTGCTCGACCCTGCCCTGACGCCCGAGGACGTGGGGCGCCACTGCGAGCGGGCCGGCGCCCGGTGGCTCCTGCGCGAGGGCGCCGGCCCGGAGCCGCTGGGCGGCGCAACGCCACACGAGGGCGGATACGCCTTCCTCGTCCTCTCCTCGGGCACGGCGGGCCGCCCGAAGATCGTGCCCAGGACGCCCGAGCAGGCCGTCGCCGCGGTGCGCGTCCTCCACGACACGGTTCCCTACCTGCCCGAGGACCGCGTGTTCGGCATCCCGCCGTTCTTCCATAACTACGGCCTGTACGACGTGCTGGTGAAGACGCTGGCGAGCGGGGCGATGCTGTGCCTGGAGCGCTTCGTGCCGCGACGCGCGGCGGCAACGGTCGAGCGCGAAGGCATCACTGTGCTGGCGGCGACGCCCTTCATGTACCGATTGATGGCCGAGACCAGGTTCGCCCGCCGCCCGGACTTCTCGAGCGTGCGGCTCGCCATCTCGGCGGGCTCGCCGCTCACCGCCACGGTGGCGCAAGCCTTCGAGCAGCAGTTCGGCGTCCGCATCGCCAGCCTTTACGGCTCGACGGAGACCGGCCCCATCGCCATCACAGTAGAAAAGGGGACATTCTACTTTTCGCCGCGAAAAGTTGATTGTCCCCTTTTCTGCGAGCCGGGCTGCGTCGGCAGGCCGTGCAAGGGCGTGGAGGTCGCCATCCTGGACGCGGAGGGCCACAGGCAGGATGCCTGTGCCACCGGCGAGGCGGGGCAGGTGGCCGTGCGAAGCCCGGCCAACGCCCCCTGCTACCTGGACGACGCGGAGGCCAGCGCCCGGGTGTTCCAGCGGGGCGCCGTGCTGACGGGCGACCTGGGCCGCCTGGACGCGGACGGTCGCCTGTTCCTCCTCGGGCGCCACAGGCCCATGCTCGACGTCGCGGGGAAGAAGGTGTCGCCCGCCGAGGTGGAGGCCTGCCTGCGCGAGCACCCCGCTGTGGTCAGCGCCCTGGTCAGGTCCGAGCGGGCCGCCGGCGGCGGCGAGCGCCTCGTGGCGCTCGTGGAGGCGGCCGGCCCGGTGACACCCCTGGAACTCCGGGAGCACTGCGCCCGGCACTTGGCCGGGTTCAAGGTGCCGCGGGACATTCGCCTCGTGCCCTCCCTCGCCTGCGGCGCTCTCGGCAAGTCCCCCATCCCGCCGCCGAACGCCTCGGAAGGCTAGCCCGGATGCCCTCCATCCCGTTCATGTCGCCGACGGCCCCTATCCGCCTCTCGCTGTGGACCCGTCTGAAGTCCTGGGTGCAGATTTCCTCCGAGCGCGCGCTGCCGCCGCGCTGGCTCTTCGCCCTCTCGGCTTGGCTCGCCAGGGCCGAGTTGGTGCTCAGCCCGGGGCGGCGCCGGCGCCTTGAGCGCGTGCTGGCGCCCCTCTTGCCGGCCGGGACGCCGTTGCGGGCGCTCCGCCGCCAGTGCGGCCTCCAGCGCGCCGTGCGGCAGCACGGCGTGCGGAGCTTCGCGCCGGTCGCCGGGCGGTCCAGGGAGTGGCTGCTGCGCGAGCTCCGCCCCGAGGGGCTGGAGCACCTCGAGGCCGTGAAGCGCAGCGGCGGCGGCGCAATCCTCCTCCAGACCCATGTCGGCCACGTGGCCTGGGAGGGCCCGGTCCTCCGCGGGCTGGGCTACCCCGTGAGGTTCGTGCAGCGCCAGGTCATCGCGCCCAAGGTCTATGTCCTCCTCCGCCGCGCGGGCCTCCTCCCCGAGGTGCTGCCCTACCCGTCGGCGGGCGAGGAGGGGCTACACCTCAAGCGGCTCCTCGACCTGCTCCGCGGCGGAGCCTGGCTCCAACACGTGGGGGACGCGCCCGACCCCAAGACCGGGCTGACGGGCGTGTTCCTCGGCCACCGCATCCGCTACGCGCGCGCCCCCTGGGCGCTGGCTCGCCTGAGCGGCGCGCAGGTCATGCCCACCCTCCTCCTCACGGAGGCCGACTGCCGCTTCCGCCTCATCGTCGGCGCGCCCGACCGCGTGGGCGGCGCGGGCAGGACCCCAGAGGCCGCGCTCCAGGGCTACCTCGACTTCGTCCAGCACCACCTGGCGCGCGCTCCCTGGAACCTCCACGCCGCCCACTGGGAGATGCTCCACCGGGGAGCCCCTC
>VGYV01000600.1 GCA_016872855.1 Planctomycetota bacterium | reverse complement strand
GTGGGCCATCATCCAGCGCCGCCAGAGGTTCTGCGCGCGAATCCAGTCGCCCCCCTTCCAGAATTGGAGGACCATGAGCGGCGAGCGGACATCTTCGCCGGGGAGGAGCTTGAAGTGCGTGAGTTCCTGCCCCGCGCGGATGCGGAGGCCCGTGCCGCCGTTGCGGGCGAACGTGGCGGCCCACTGCCCCGGCCAGCCGACGACCACGATGAGGCCCTCGCCGCCCCACTCCAGATTGAAGTAGGACATGTCGGAGTTCGTCGGCCTTCCGCCGGCCGCTGCGATGCGCTTCGTCGCGTTCGGCTTCAACTCGGTCAGGAGCGGCCCGTAGTCGTTCTTGCTGCACGGCGAGCCGACGGCGTGGTGGAGGAGGAACTCCTGCTTTCCGCTACGGACGATCTGGGCGTCGAGGGCCTGGATGTCCGCCAGGACCGGCATCTCGGCCTTGCCCGTGTTGCGGAAATGGAGCGTCCACTCGACCGTCGGGAAGTCGTGGTATTCGATGGCCACGCAACGGAGGACGAGGCCAGTCTTGGGGTCGGTGTAGGTCACGACGTGCTCGGTGCGGGCGTCGTCGAGCTTGCGGCTGGCCTGCTTCCGGTCCCAGGTGGGCAGCAGCGCGGCGGAGGGCTGGCCGCCGTAGGTGAAGGAGAATGGCGGGCCTGAGGCAAGAAGTCCCGCCTCCTCGATGAAGGGCATATCCCCGAGCCACACCTCCTTGCCATCGGCGAGGACGACCTTCGCGTCGGCCCAGTCGCTCTGGTCGCACGAAATGCCGTCGCCCGCGTCCCCGATGTCGAGGTTGAACTCGGTCGCGCCCCCGAGGTCAACGGCGACGTTCACGGGGGGCATGCCCTCGCGGAGGACGCCCGACTTGAATGCCTCCTTCCCGCCGACGCTGACCCAGAAGACCACGCTGCCGCGCCCCCCGCTCGTCTGCTCGTTGGAGTCCACGCCCACGACTGCGGAGAACGCCTTCCCCGGCCCTGGCAGGCGGACGACCACCTTGCTCACGGCGTGGCAGAAGAGGCCGCGGGTGAACTGCCTGTCGGCGAGCTTCAGCGGCTTGCCGTGCCGGTTGTTCTTGACCACCGCGTCGTTGTTGGCGAGCACCAGCAGCCCCGGCTCGGCCCGTTTCGCCGGCTCCGCAGCCTCGAATCGCGCCGCCACCCACCTCCGCGCGCTGACCATCTCTTCGGCAGTGGGCGCAGCACCCAACGCTTGCTGAACGGCTGCCATGAGGAACGCCCCCAACAAGACAAGATGACTTGGCCGCAGGGTCTTGACCACGGAAGAAGTCCGACCCTGCTTGCAGCCCCCGAATGGGGGCGACTGAGCCGTAGCCCAGGGTGACCGAAGGGAGCCCTGGGACACGCGCGTCCTTCCATTCCCGCAAGCCCCCGAAAGGGGGCGCCTCAGGCCCTCCAGAATCGCCCCCTTCGGGGGCTCCACGTTGGGTTGGGCATCGCTTCCCAGGGCTCCCTTCGGTCGCCCTGGGCTACGACTGGCTTGCCCACGTCGTGGGCTACGAGAGGCGACCCAGCCTGACAGGGACTCGCTGCGAACTGCTTGATCTATGTCGAGACAGAAGGCGGTGTTCATGTTCGCTTGGCTCCAGGCCCAAGAAGCAAACCCTCGCGCCAAAGCGAAAGGACGACGTCAACCTGCTGGTTGTATGCTTTGCCGCAGTTCCCGGTGACAGCATCCCACAAGCGCCTTTCTTCATTCACTAGTTCAGGGTTCCGGAGGATCAGGTAGTACGCATCCAGGGCGTATCGTTTGTTCCTCACGGACCTCGTGTGCTTTCCACTGCGGACACCGAGGACAATGCCCTCTTCACAAAGGCCCAGGTAAGCATCCCTGGGACACCCCTTCTTCTGCTCCGACTCGCTCGTGGGGAATACTCGCCTCACTGACTGCTCCCACGCTTGGACAGGGCTATTGAGGCGCCCATCCTGCACCAACCTGGTTGCGAGCACAGCCGCCGAGCCGTAGCCCGGCATGGTCAATTCCTCCTCGTCGTCTCACAGGATGCAACTCATGCCCGTTCGCGACGGGACTCGGGCTCACCTCTCGCAGTCGAACTTGAGACCCATGCTCTTGCGGAGCGCGTCGAGGGTCTTCATCTGGCCCAGGCTGTCGGCCCAGGTCATGGCGGTCGGCCGGGCCTGGCGGCGGCGGAGGTTCTCCGCCACCGTGAGGGCCTCGTTGGCGTAGAGGTCGCGGCCATACTTCACCTCGATGGTCTCCGTCTTGCCCTCGGCGCTCACGATCAGCTTGGCGTTCTCGTCCGAGGGGAACCAGGGGTTGGTGACGACGATGCTGCCCTTCGAGCCGTAGACGTTCGCAGCCGAGGGCGTGCCGCACTGGGTGCCGCAGGCGAACGTGGCGACGACGCCGGAGGGGAACTGGAGGACGCCTGTCGCATACTCGTCCACGCGGCTCTGCTTGCCGATGTGGGCGACCGCGTGGCAACTGACCGGTTCCTCGCCCGCGACCAGGCGGCAGAACGAGACGCAATAGCAGCCGACATCCATCAGCCCCCCGCCGGCCAGCGGGTTTGACAGGCGGATGTTCTCGAGCTGGAGGCCCATGTTGAAGGCGAAGGCCGACTGGACGATGCGCACCTCGCCGATTGTGCCGGCCTTGATGACCTCCAGGAGCTTCTTCCACTGCGGGTGGCAGCGGTACATGAAGGCTTCCATGAAAAACACGTCGCACTTCTTGACGACGCGGAGCACCTTCTGCAACTCGGGCGCGTTGCTTGTGACAGGCTTCTCGCACAGGATGTGCTTGCCCGCCTTGGCCGCCTTGATGCTCCATTCGGCGTGGAGCGAGTTGGGCGTCGAAATGTAGACCGCGTCAACGTCCTTGTCCGCGAGCAACTCGTCGTAGGAGCCGTAGGCGCGGGCGACCTTGTGCTCTTCGGCGAACTTCTGGGCCTTCGACAGGTCGCGCGCCGCGACCGCGAGGCACGTGGCCTGGTCCTTGATCGTGGCCAGCCCCGTTGCGAATCGTCCCGCGATCCGCCCCGCGGCCACCAAGCCCCACTTCAAGTGCTTCATCGCAGTCCTTTCCCCACAGATGATGAGCCTGTCCTCGATGGCGTGAAGGTGAGCCCCTTCCGCCTGAAGGCCGAACTACGAACCAGGTCGCAACTGTTGGTAGTTCGGCCTTTAGGCGGTCTCTGTCCTGCGAGGCGCTGTGGGCAACTGCCCGCATGGTAGCCGGGCGGCGGCATCGTGTCAACCCGCGGAGAGTGTCTATGGTGCGGGCGTGATGGTGTAGATGCTCCCCGGCTCCGCCCGGAATGCGGAGAGGCCAGGCTCTGGCCGCTCGACCGCGATGGGGGCGTCGGCGGCCACCACTGCCACCGGCCCATCCGAGCGTACGCGGCAGAGGCCGGCGAGGGTGGAGCGGATGGTGGCCGAGGTAAGCCTGCCATCCTTCCACGCGATGTCTACTCCGAAGCCGCCGCGGGCGCGGAGGCCCCTCACGCTGCCCGTGGGCCAGGCCTTGGGCAGGGCGGGGAGCAGGTGGACCACTCCCCCGTGGCTTTGGAGGAGCATCTCGATGATGCCGGCCCCGCCGCCGAAGTTGCCGTCAATCTGGAACGGCGGGTGGGTGTCGAACATGTTGGGCAGGGTGCTCTTGGAGACCAGTTCGCTGAGCATCTTGTAGGCGTGGTCGCCGTCCTCCAGGCGCGCCCAGAGGTCCACCTTCCATGCCTTGCTCCAGCCGGTGCCGCCGTCGCCGCGGTGCTCGAGGGAGCGCTTGACGGCGGCGGCGAGCTTGGGCGTGCCGCGCGGTGTGATCTCGTCGCCGGGGTGGAGGCCCCACAGGTGCGAGACGTGGCGGTGCTGTTTCTTCGGGTCATCTTTGTCCTCGAGCCACTCCTGGAGCTGGCCGTACTGGCCGATCTTGTTGGGGGCGATTCGCGTGCGCAAGTCGGCGAGCTGGCGGCGGAGGGGCTCGTCCACGCCGAGGACTTCGCTGGCGCGCACGGTCCAGCTGAGGAGGCTGCGGATGATCTGGTGGTCCATCGTAGGGCCCATCACCAGGCCGCCCTGCTCGGGGGAGTTGGATGGGCCGCTGATGAGGCAGCCCGTTTGAGGGTCAATCTCGAGGAAGTCCACAAAGAAGATAGCGGCCTCCTTGAGCACGGGATAGGCGCGCTTGGCGAGGAACTCCTTGTCGCCGCCGAACTCGTAGTGCCACCACAGGTGCTGGCAGAGCCAGGCGCCGCCCGTGACCCAGATGCCGTGGTTCGGGTGGTTGATGGGGGCGGTGCCGCGCCAGAGGTCGGTGTTGTGGTGGAGCACCCAGCCGCGGCAGGCGTAGTGCTCCTTTGCCACGCGGCGGCCTGTGGCCACGCAGTCGTCAATCAGGTCGAAGAGGGGCAGGTGGCACTCGGCCAGGTTGGCCGCCTCGGTCGGCCAGTAGTTCATCTCCGTGTTGATGTTCACGGTCCACTTGCTGTCCCAGGGTGGCCGCAGTTGGTCGTTCCAGATGCCCTGGAGGTTGAGGGGTTGGGAGCCGGGCCGCGAGCCGGCGATGGTGAGGTAGCGGGCGTATTGGAAGTAGAGCGCTGCGAGGTGCGGGTCGGCCGGGCCGAACGCCTTGATCCGCACGTCGGTGGGCTGTTGGGCGGCGTCGGTGGTGCCCAGGTCGAGGCTCACGCGGCGGAAGAGGGCCTGATGGTCGGCCACGTGGGCGGTGCGGATGGCGTCGTAGTTCTTCGTCCCGATGGCTGCGAGGGCCTTGGCGCAGCGTTCGGCGGGGTCGGCCGTGATGTCGTGGTAGTTCCTGTAGCTCGTGGCGCCAACGAGCAGAAGGGCAACAGCGCTTGCGCCCTTCACCTCGATGCCGGCATCGGTCGCCTTCACATCGTCGCCCCAGACGATAGCCTTGAGTCTTGCCTCGAACTTAAGGCCTGTGGGCGGACTCGGCTCGGTGCCCTCATAGTTGTGGGGCTTGACTTGGCCGTTGAGGACCAAGAGGCTATCCCCCACAGCCTTTGTTGTTGAGCCGGGATGGGGACTTGAAAGCGAGGCCGTGAAGGTCACCTGGCCGGGCCTGTCGGCGATGATGCAGACGGCGATCACCTGGTCGGGAAAGCTGGCGAACACTTCGCG
>VGYV01000599.1 GCA_016872855.1 Planctomycetota bacterium | reverse complement strand
GACCTCTTGAGTGATGGCCGCCGAGTTGTCCAGCTCGATCTCCACCTCATTCACCGCGGCGACCTTCTGGCGGGTCTTCGCCGCGGCGAAGCCGAGGGCGCTGGCCGCCGCGGCCGCCGCAGCGGTGACCGCAGGCCACACGGCGGGCAGGGCCGGAAGAATCACGACGATCGCACTCATCAGGCTACCTCCTTTCACCGTAGGGGATGAATGGATGGGTGGATGAATGGATGAAAGAGAAGGCCTGTTCTTCCACTCCTGCATTCATCCATTCATCCAACCATCCATTCATCCATTTACCCGCCCCGCTTACAGCTCCATCTTTCGCGTCGCGCGGGCGGCCACCTCGTCCTGGCGGAGCGAGGCGTGGCGAGCCCGCGTCATCGCCCATTCGCGCAGGGTGTTCACCTCCTTGTCCATTGTCTTCGACAGTGGGACGGTTTCGGCCATGGCCTTGGCAACGTCAGCATCGGTGAGGTCGCGGTGTTGGGAGAAGGCGTCGAAGAGGCCAGCGATGACCGCTTGCTCGATCTCGGCGCCGCTCATGCCCTCGCTGCGGCGGGCCATCTCCTCGACATCGAACCGCTTCGGGTCGCGGTTCCGTCGGGCCAGGTGGATGGCGAAAATCTCCTTCCGCTCCGCCACGTCGGGCAGGTCCACGAAGAAAATGTCGTCGAAGCGCCCCTTCCGCAGCAGCTCGGGGGGGAGGACGTGGACGTTGTTGGCCGTGGCGATGACGAAGACGGCCGACGTTTTCTCAGAAAGCCAGGTAAGCAGGGTGCCGAGCACGCGCTGGGTCGTCCCGCTGTCGGTTGACGCCGAGCCGAGTGCGCCGAAGGCCTTGTCAATCTCGTCCACCCACATCACGCACGGGGCGATGCTCTCGGCGATGCGGATGGCGCGGCGGACGTTTTCCTCGGAGGTGCCGACGAGTGAGCCGAACATCTTGCCCACATCGAGCCGCAGGAGCGGGAGCTGCCAGAGGGAGCTGACGGCTTTGGCGCACATGGACTTCCCGCAGCCCTGGACGCCGAGGAGAAGGACCCCGCGCGGCGGCGGGAGGCCGAAGTCCTGGGCGCTCTGGGTGAACGCCGGCTTGCGCTTGGCCAGCCAGTCCTTGAGGCACGCCAGGCCGCCGACGTGGTGGAAGGCGACGTCGGGCTCGCAGTAGTCGAGGAGGCCGCTCTTGCGGATGATCTGCTGCTTCTCCGTGAAGATGGCGGCGACGTCGTTCCGCGAGAGCCGGCCGTTGCGGACGAGGGCCTTGGCGAAGACGTTTTCGGCCTCGGCCAGTGTGAGGCCGAGGGCGGCCTTGAGGATTTCCTCGCGTCCAGCCGCGTCGAGCTGGATGTGCACCCGCGGGTTGTCCTTCACCTCGCGGATGATCGTGTCGAGCAGTTGCCCCAGTTCCTCGAGGCTCGGCATCGAGTAGTCTATCACTGTCACGTCCTTCTCAAGCTCGGCCGGCAGGTCGAGGAAGGGGGAGAGGAGGACGAGGGTCTTGTAGCTGCTCTTGAGGCCCTGCGCGATGTCGCGCAGCTTGCGGACCACCGCGAAATTGGTCTTGGTGAGGAACGGGTGGAAGTCCTTGAACACATAGATGGCCGGCTCGAGTTCCTCGACCACTTGGTCGAGGGCGACCAGGGGGTCCTTGGTGCCGCTCTTGTGCATCTTCACGGCCTGGAGCGGGGTGCCTGCGGGCACGATGCCGCCGGAGCAGGACCACTCGAAGACCTTCTTGTTGCTCCGCCGACCGATGCCGAGAAGGGTCTGCACGACCCGCGGCTCCTCCCAGGACACGACGTAGAGGATTGGATAGCGTGCGCGAATGAGGACCTCGATTTCGCGCGCCTGCTCCTGGTCGCTCATGGTTCGCTCTTGCCTCTCTGTGTGACGGCCAATGCGACGGAAGTCAAGTCGCGGGTCGGATGGTGGAGGAAGACGGCTCCGGTGGGGGAAATGACGACCTCGACCTCCAGGGGCTCGCGGCCTTGCGGCGGAGCGTCGCGGACGCTGCTGAAGTCAGGCCCGGCGGCCAGGGGGATGCC
Source organism: Planctomycetota bacterium (assembly GCA_016872855.1). GTDB lineage: Bacteria > Planctomycetota > PUPC01 > DSUN01 > DSUN01 > DSUN01. Next base: position 3,095 of record VGYV01000599.1, on the reverse strand, counting down.
GAGGCCGGCCGCGAGGCGTTCGGCCTCGCGGGCCTCTTCGGGGGTGAGGAAGCGGCCGAGCTGGGCGTCGCCGCGTGCGTCGGGCATCACCAGGTAGTCGGTCTTCAGGCTCACCCGCGCGGCGGGCAGCTCAGCCGCCAGCCATTCGAGGGCTGGGCGGGTGCAGCAGTCGAGGTGGCCGGGCAGCACCAGGTGCCGCACGAGGAGCTTGCCCGGCTCGGCCTCCGCGACCTGGCGGAGGCAGGAGCGGACCACCTCCCAGTAGTCCCCTGCCCCGGCGATCCGTTCCGCGCAGGTGGGATTGCCGAACTTCAGGTCAGCCAGGTAGACCGCAGGCAGGCCACGGAGGGCTTCGATGGCCTCCGAAGTGCAATAGAGATTCGAGTTCCAGACGATGGGTGGGAGACCGCCGAGGGCGGCGAAGAGGCGGAGGAGGGCGGGGAGGTTGACGGTCGGCTCGCCGCCGTGGAAGCTCACGTTGCGCGCCCCCTCGGCCAGGCCGCGCTGGACGATGCTGCGCAGTAGTTCGGGGGTGAGGGGCTTGGCTGGCCGCTCGCGCCGCTCGATGGCCGTGTGGCAGAAGCGGCAGCGCAGGTTGCAGCCCGTGAGGAACACGGAGAGGGAGGGCGCAAGCTCCGCCTCCTCGCCGTAGTGGACGTAGTGGAGGAAGCACGCGGCGTCGGCGCCCGCGCCGCAGAAGCCCCTTTCGCCCGCGGCGCGGTTGATGCGGCACTGGCGGGGGCAGAGGCGGCAGTCGGCAAGCTGTGCCGCCGCCCAATCCAACCGTGCCGAAGCCAGCTCAGCGACGCTCATCGTCGGGGAACTCCAGTCCCTCGATGCGGCTGCGCACCTTGGGCGCGCGGCCTGAGCCGCCGCCGGCCAGGCGCCGCTGCCGCCACCAGGCGAACTTGATGTACACCGCGCCGCACACGGCCCCGCCCACGTGCGCCACCTCGGCGAGGCCACCGGTCCCGATCAGCACCAGGAGGTCGAGCGCCAGGCAGATGGCGACGAAGTGCCAGAGCTTCATCGGGATGAAGAAGAAGGCGAGCACCACGCGCTCGCCGCAGGCCAAGGCGCAGCCGACCATGATGCCCATCACTGCCCCCGACGCGCCCAGCCCCTTCACAGGCTCCGCGCTCGCCACGGAGCCGATGGCGAAGAAGCACAGCGACGCCACAACGCCGCACGTGAAGAAGAAGGCCAGGAACTCCCGTGGCCGCCACGAATTGGCCAGGAGGCTGCCGAAGAACCAGAAGAACGCCATGTTCATGATGAAGTGGGGCACGCCGCCGTGGAGGAAGATGGCGGTCACGGCCTGCCAGAGGCGCCCCTTGGCCAGGAAGCCCGCGGTGTCCATCGCCAAGTAATCAAGGGCGAACCGGCGGAAGGGCGGCACGGCGAGCTGGAGCGCGAACACGGCGGCGAACGCAACGAGCAGCGCCACCATCGCCCGCGTAAGCGGCTCGGCGATGGTGAGCCTGCGAAACACCTCGTCGCGATGGTACGTAGACATTCCCGCCGCCCTTGCATCTCCCCTCAGATCATATCCGCCTGCCCACGGGGCGTCAACTGGCCGCCCGGCGTCTTGCGCTGCCGGGGGCTTTGTGCTACGTTCTGGCGCGAGAGGAGACGCCGATGAACACTTGCCTCACGATTCTCGCCACGCTGGCTGCCCTCGCGGCCGGCCAGGCGAGCGCCGTGACCCTGCGCGTCTCGCCTACTGGCAAGCTCAAGTCGCTCGAGGAGGCCCGGGACGCGATTCGGGCGCTGAGGGCCAAGGGGCCGCTCGACGGGCCGGTGCGGGTAGTCGTCGCCGCCGGGGAGTATCCGCTGGAGCGGCCCTTCGTGTTGACGCCCGAGGACAGCGGGACGGAGCAGTGCCCCATCACCTACGAGGCAGCGCGGGGGGCGAAGCCTATCTTCACCGGCGGCCGCCGCATCACGGGCTTCAAGGCGGCCGACAGCGGCTTGTGGGCCGCCCTCGTGCCAGAGGTGGCCGAGGGCAAGTGGTATTTCGAGCAACTCTGGGTGAATGGGCGAAGGGCGGTCCGCGCCCGCTCGCCCAACAAGTTCTACTTCCACATGCTCCGCCCGCTGCCTAAGGGTGTCGAGCTGCCGGCCGGCACGGAGGTGGACCTCTCGCAACGGGCCTTCGTTGCCCGAGCCGAGGACATCAAGCCGCTCCCCGCGGTGCCACGGGCCTATCTGCGGGATGTGACGGTCGTGGCCTACCACGCCTGGGAGACCTCGCGCCACCGCGTGCTCGTGGTGGGGGAGAAGTCCGGCGCGGTGGTCACCACTGGCAATGCGCCCTGGAAGTTCTTCAACTGGGAGCCTGCCCAACGCTACCACGTGGAGAACTTCCTCGAGGCGCTCGACGCCCCAGGCGAGTGGTTCCTGGACAGGGACGGCACGCTCCTCTACAAGCCCCTTCCCGGCGAGGACCCCGCGAGGGCCGAGGTCATCGCGCCCGTGACCGAGACGCTTGTGCGGCTTGCCGGCGAGCCGACCCTCGGCCTCTACGTCGAGCAGGTGACCCTCCGAGGGCTGAGCTTCCGCCACGCGCAATACGTCCTCCCGCCCGAGGGCCACGCCGATGCGCAGGCGGAGGTGACGATCCCCGCCGTGATCATAGCCGACGGCGCGCGGAATGTGTCAATCGAGGGCTGCGAGGTCGCCCACATTGGCACCTACGCCGTCTGGTTCCACCGCGGCTGCCAGGACTGCCGCGTGGTCCGCTGCTACCTGCACGACCTGGGGGCGGGCGGCGTCAAGATCGGCCAGGGCTGGGCCAACGACGATCCCCGCCCGCCCGACCTCACGAGCCACATCACCGTGGACAACTGCATCATCCGCGGCGGTGCCCGCACCCACACGGGCGCCCACGGCGTGTGGATCGGCCACAGCCCCGACAACCGGGTGACGCGCAACGACATCGCCGACTTCTTCTACACGGGCATATCGGTGGGCTGGCGCTGGGGCTACGCCCCCAGCGTGGCCAAGCGCAACGCCATCGAGTTCAACCACATCCACCACCTCGGCTGGGGGGTGCTGTCCGACATGGGCGGCGTCTACACCCTCGGCCCCTCCGA
>VGYV01000598.1 GCA_016872855.1 Planctomycetota bacterium | reverse complement strand
GGCGTGCCTTGAGGCCACGGGTTTCTTTGTGGCGCTGGTTTCCCACCGGTATAACACGAGCACCTATTGCAAGCACAAAGAACTGGCGAAGTTCCTTCGCTGCGCCCCTGAATCGGACCGCGTGATTCAGGTTTGGCTGGACCGCGCAGCCGATCTTCCGATAGGCGACGCCAAGGCAGTCGAGTTTGCAGATTCCAGGCGTCTCTTTCGTCCGCCCATGAACGCTTACTACAACGCTTTGGTGAGTGTCTACGAGCCCATCGTGGACAAGCTCGACAAGCTGTACGCCGCCTCGAAGGTCGTTTTCTTGGCATGGTCGGAGGATCCGGAGCTGGAGAACGAACGGGAGCACTTGAGGCAGGAAATCGAGGAGCGGAGGCTCCGGATCTATCCCGGGGAGATTATACAGTCCGAGGGGGAGACCCGGCTGCGGGACGCGTTGCAGGAGTCATCGGCGAGCGTACACTTTTTCGGAACCACAGTCGAGCCGTTTGCGGAACAACAGTTCCGGATCGCGGTGGAGGTCGCGGTGCAGAAGAAGCAGCCGTGCGTGGTGGTGGCGTCGCGCAATCCCGCAGAGACGCGGCGCGGCCCGGCGGGGTCGCCGGCGCCGATCTACCTCCATCAGGGGAACCCGACCATCGCGATCGCCAACGCAGTCGATGCGGTCCTGGGCCGCGGCAAACGGGATGACCCGGACCCGCAGGCGAGACTGGGCAAGACCGGGCTATTCCTGGTGTTCAAGCCGGACTCGGACGCGACCCTCGGAATCCGCACGCGCCAGAGGATCGTCAACCGCGGGCCCTTCGAGGTCATCGAGCCGGCACGCGGCGCGGCGGCGGAGTCCCGCTACGATCAGCTTCCCCGCGCAAAGGCGGCGGTCCTATGCTGTCGCAAGGCGGGCCGGAAGTGGCTCCAGGACGAATTTGAGGCTCTCAATACCGCGATCGCGATGCAACAGCTTTACGAACTACGGCGGGCCCTGCTGCTGACCTCCCCGGAGGGCACCAATGGCTTCGAGCTGGGAGAGCAGGACCGCCTCCTGCGGTCGGTAGAGGAGCTGGACCCTTTCCTGGGCGACTTGCAGCGAGCGGCCGCATGACGACGGAATCGCCGACAGTTGCCGTCCACAACCCCTACCCGGGCCTGCGGACCTACGAGACCCACGAGTGGGAGAGCTTCTTCGGACGCAACCGTCAGATCGATGAACTGCTGGTGCGGCTGCGGGATCACCGGTTTGTGGCGGTCGTGGGCCTTTCCGGGTCGGGTAAGTCCTCGCTGGTGCGGGCCGGGCTGATCCATCGGCTCGAGGTCGGGCACCTGACCAGTGCAGGCGCGCGGTGGCGGGCAGCCCTCTTCCGGCCTGGGGCGCAGCCGCTCGAGGCGCTGGCGACGGCCCTGGATGAGACCCTGGGCCCGATGCCGGGGCGCGCGGAGGAGCTGGGCCGGAGCACGCAGGCACTGTTGCACGCGACCCGCGCGGGGCGGAAGCCCGAGGAGAACCTGCTGCTGGTGGTGGATCAGTTCGAGGAGATCTTTCGCTTCCAGCAGGAGAAGGAGTTAAGCCCGCGCGATGCCGCGCACTTCGTCGAGCTGCTGCTGGCCGCCGAGCAGAACCTCTCGCCGGACTACAGGGTCTACGTGGTGCTGACCATGCGCAGCGACTATCTGGGCGACTGTGCGCAGTTCGAGGGCCTGCCGGAAGCGCTGAATCGATGCCAGTACCTCGTGCCGCGAATGACCGGCGAGCAGATGGCGGAGGCGATCGAGGGGCCGGCGGCCCTGACGGACACCGAAATCGAGCCGGATCTGGTGCAAAGGCTGCTGGTGGACGCCGCGGAGGGACGGGATGCGTTGCCGCTGCTCCAGCACCTGCTGATGTGCCTGTGGGAACAACGCAAGCCGTCGCCTGAAGGGGGATGGCGGGTCACCTCGGAGCACTACAACTGGGTGGGGGGACCCGTGAAGGCGTTGAATGAGCATGCCAACAAGGTGCTCAGGGACTCGCAGCCGGAAGAGCGTCAGGACTTGGCTGCCCGAATCTTTCAGCAGTTGACCGACATTCGTGAGGGCCGGGACCAACGGCGGCCGGCGCGGCTGAGCAGCCTGGCGGAACTGACTGGCGCAGATCCTGGGGACGTCAAGGCCGTGGTTGAGCACTTCTTCCGGGCTAATTTCCTGACGTCGCCTGACCGAGGACGGACGCCGGATTGGGAAGTTGACATCACGCACGAGAGCTTGATCCGGCAGTGGGGGAAGTTGCGGGAGTGGGCAAAGGCCGAGGCGGTTGACGCCGAGGAGTATCGGGAGTTTGCCAAGCGGGCCGCGCGCGGGGGAGAACCTCTGACGGGCACGGATTTGGATCTGGCCTTGAAGTGGCTGGCGAAGAAGCGGACCCCGGCCTGGGCGGAGCGTCATGGGGGCGGCTTCGCGGAAACCGAGGCGTTTATTGAACGGAGCCGGGCGGCATGGGAGGAGGCGGAGCGCAAAGCGGCCGAAGCGCGTGCCTTGGAGCATGCGCGCCGGCTCGCCTACGTGCTCGCGGGCGTCTCGTTGCTGGTCGCGCTGATTGTGGGTGCACTCGGGTTGTATGCCTTGGGGCAGAGAAGGGCCGTTGAACGGCAACGCACGATCAGCACGTGGCAGACTCTGGCCCGGGAGGCGACCCGGGATGCGGGTGACCGGCGCAATGACGACCGGGCCACACTGCTGGCCCGCCAGGCTCTCTTGTTTTATGCCTCGACGCCCGCGGAGCCTACGCACCTGGTCGAAGAGGCGCTCTTCCGTACTGCGGAGTTGTCGCCCTTCTCGCACACCCTGGAAGGGCGCCACGGCGAAGTCTTTTCCGTAGCATTCTCGCCGGACGGCACGCGCCTGGCCTCCGGCAGTCTCGACGGAACCATCCGGCTGTGGGATCTGCGCCAGCCGAACGCCGCGCCCCTGATCCTCGAAGGGCACACGGGCTGGGTCTATTCCGTGGGCTTCTCGGCGGACGGCACGCGCCTGGCCTCCGGCAGTCTCGACGGAACCATCCGGCTGTGGGATTTGCGCCAGCCGAACGCCGCGCCCCTGATCCTCGAAGGGCACACGGGCTGGGTCTATTCCGTGGGCTTCTCGGCGGACGGCACGCGCCTGGCCTCCGGCAGTGCAGACGACACCATCCGGCTGTGGGATCTGGGGCAACGCAACAGTGCGCCGCTCATCCTGCACGGGCACCAGGGCACAGTCTATTCCGTTGCCTTCTCTTCGGACGGAACGCGCCTGGCCTCCGGCAGTGACGACCGCACCGTCCGGCTGTGGGATCTGGGGCAGCCCAGGGCCGCGCCCCTGGTCTTCCAAGGGCACGAAGGTGGCGTGAATTCTGTGGCCTTCTCGGCGGATGGCAGGCGCCTGGCCTCCGGTAGTGACGACCGCACCGTCCGGCTGTGGGATCTGGGGCAGCCCAGGGCCGCGCCCCTGGTCCTCCGTGGGCACCGGGACGATGTGAATTCCGTGGCCTTCTCGCCGGACGGCACCCGCCTGGCCTCCGGCAGTGACGACTCCACCATCCGGCTGTGGGATCTACGGCAGCCCGACGACGCGCCCCTGCTCCTCCGAGGGCACCTGGGCGAAGTGAATTGCGTGACCTTTTCGGCGGACGGCACGCGCCTGGCCTCCGGCAGTGACGACTCCACCATCCGGCTGTGGGATCTGCGGCCGCCCAGCGCCGCACCCCTGGTCCTCCAAGGGCACCAGAGGTCTGTGCTGTCCGTGGCCTTCGCGGCGGACGGCACGCGCCTGGCCTCCGGCAGTGCAGACGACACCATCCGGCTGTGGGATCTTCAGCAGCCCAACGCCCCGCCCCTGGTCCTCCAAGAGCACAAGAGTTCTGTGCTGTCCGTGGCCTTCGCGGCGGACGGCACGCGCCTGGCCTCCGGCAGCCTCGACGGAACCATCCGGCTGTGGGATTTGCGGCAGCCCAACGCGCCGTCCCTGGTCCTTCATGGGCACGCGGACGCGGTCCGTTCCGTGGCCTTCGCGGCGGACGGCACGCGCCTGGCCTCCGGTAGTGACGACAACACCATCCGGCTGTGGGATTTGCGGCAGCCCAACGCGCCGTCCCTGGTCCTCCAAGGGCACCAGGGCCACGTCAATTCCGTGGCCTTCTCGGCTGACGGCACGCGCCTAGCCTCCGGCGGTTTCGACGGCACCATCCGGCTGTGGGATTTGCGGCAGCTCAAGGCCGCGCCCCTTGTCCTCCAAGGGCACCAGGTCCGCGTCAATTCCGTGGCCTTCTCGGCGGACGGCACGCGCCTGGCCTCCGGCAGTCTCGACCGCACCATCCGGCTGTGGGATCTGCGCCAGCCTAACGCTGCGCCCCTGATCCTCGAAGGGCACAAGGGCCACGTCAATTCCGTGGCCTTCTCGGCGGATGGCACGCGCTTGGCCTCCGGCAGTCAGGACAGCACCATCCGGCTGTGGGATCTTCAGCAGCCCGCCGCCGCGCCCCTGGTCCTCCAAGGGCCCGAGGACTACGTCAATTCCGTGGCCTTCTCGGCGGACGGCACGCGCCTGGCCTCCGGCGGTTGGGACCGCACCATCCGGCTGTGGGATCTGTGGACGCGCGCTGCGGACCGCATCTGCACGCTGGTCTGGCGGAACCTGTCGATGGCGGAGTGGCGCCTCTACGTGGGTGAAGGGATTCCCTATCAGCGTACTTGCCCGAACCTGCCGCCCGGGGCAGGCGCCCCGGCATCGGGTACCCCTTGATCCCCCTCAGCCCGCCAGCTCCAGCTCAATCCGCTTGGCCGAGGCATCCAGCGCCGCCACCTGGAAGCTGCGGATCTGGCCGGCCTTGGCCGGCTCGGCCACCGAGGTCTTGCCCTGCTTCCAGCGCGCCGCCAGCAGGGCGGTCATCGAGGCCAGGTCAGGCCGGCCCTCCTCGGCTGCCGCTTCCGCCCCCGCCTGCTGCTTGCCGCTGAGGGCGCAAGTGGCGAACACCCCGTCGGCCACTTCGACCTTGGCGGACCCGCGCTGCACCTCGACTATCCGCCCGGTGATCGTGTCGCCCACCTTGTGCTCGGCGATGTACTCGTCGGCGGTGGTGGGCTGAAGCTGCTTCAAGCCCAGGCGGATGCGCCGCTTCTCGCGGTCCAGCTCCAGCACCAGGGCGCGCACCCG
>VGYV01000597.1 GCA_016872855.1 Planctomycetota bacterium | reverse complement strand
GGTCGCCGCGTGGGAGACGAAGCGAAACGCCAAGGGCGCCACGATCAACTGGCAATTCACCATCGAGGATGCCAGGAGAAAGCTCACGAAACTCTACCCATCAGCTCTGTGTTGACAGAGTACTAGTCAACAGCCACTACTCCGGGCGGGCCGAGAAGGACTACAAGGGCTGCGAGGCATACAACGACTTCCGCGAGGTGCTGGGCCGCTCCGACGTAGACGCAGTGATCATTGCGCCGCAGGACCACTGGCACGCCATCATGTGCATCCAGGCCGCTGAGGCGGGGAAGGACATGTATTGCGAGAAGCCCCTCGGCGTCTCCGTCCGCGAGTGCCAGGCCATCCGCGACGCGGTGCGCCGCTACGGCCGCGTGTTCCAGACGGGCACGCAGCAGCGGTCGGACCGCCGCTTCCGTCAGGCCTGCGAGCTGGCCCGCAACGGCTATCCGGGCAGGATTCACACCGTGAAGGTCGGCGCGCCCGGCCCGAGCTATCAGCCGCGTTACCGCGGGCCGATCACGCCCGAGCCCGTGCCGAAGGGCTTCGACTACGAGATGTTCGTCGGCCCCGCCCCAATGAAGCCCTGGCACCACGCACGGCTCGACTGGCCCGGCTGGTACCTCATCTGGGACTACTGCGTCGGCTTCATCTGCAACTGGGGCGTGCACCACCTCGACATCGCCCACTGGGGCTGCCCCGAGCTGGCCGCCGCGCCCTTCGAGCTGGCCTGCACCGCCGACTACCGCAATCTCGGCCTCACCGACAACGTGAACGGCTGGAGCGGCGAATTCGTCTATCCCAGCGGCCTCAGAATGCTCTTCTCGGACAACGGCCATCCCTGCGCCCAGGGCTGCCGCTTCGAAGGCGACCAGGGCTGGGTCCACGTTGACCGCGGCAGCATCGCCGCCGACCCGCCCTCGCTCCTCCAGGCCACGCTGAAGCCCGACGACACGCCGCTCCACCACAGCGACCACCATCAGGCCGACTTCGTCCAGGCCGTGCGGAACCGCACCGACCCCGTCTCGACCGTCGAGGCGGGCCACCTCGCCTCTTACTACGGAATGATCGCCGACATCGCCGCCCGCGTCCGCCGCAAGCTCAAGTGGGACCCCATCGCCGAGCGCTTCGAGGGCGACCCCGAGGCCACGCGAATGCTCTCGCGGCCCATGCGCGCCCCGTGGACGCTCTGAGGAGGCAACACGATGCTGTTGATCCGCCTGATCCGTCCGATCCGTCGGATCGGTCCGATCATTGTGCCCTGCGCCATGCTCGCCGCGGCCTCGTTCGCCGCCACCCTGGAACCCAAGCAGGCATTCGACCAGCTCAAGGCCTACGACTACGGCCACGACATTTCCCCCCTCGTCGCCATCGAGGCGCTGATTGACCAATCCTCCAACGACGCGGCACAGCGCAAGGAGATCACTGCCCAGCTTGGCGCCATCCTTCAGGAGCCGAAGACCCCGAACGCCGCGAAGCAATTGACCTGCCGCATGCTCGAGCGCATCGGCGGCGACGAGCACGTGCCCCTCCTGGCCAAGCTGCTCGCCGACCCGCAGGTAGGCGACGACGCCCGCCGCGCCCTGGAGCAGATTCCCGGCGAGGCCGCCTCCGCCGCTCTCCGCGACGCCCTGGCGAAAGCCCAAGGCGACGCCCGCATCGGCCTCATCAACTCCCTCGGCGAGCGCCGCGACCCCAAGGCCGTCGAGCCGCTCTCCAAGCTCGTCGCCGACCCCGATGCAAAGGTCGCCAAAGCCGCCATCCGCGCCCTTGGCAAGATCGGCACCGCCGAGGCCGCTGGCGCCCTGACGCCAAGCATGTACGTTGTGCCTCCGGGCGACGTCGCCGAGGCCCGCTGCCACGCTGAACTCCGCTGCGCGGACGCCCTCGCCGCCGCCGGCCAGTTGATCCGAGCCGACTACATCTACGTGCTCTACCGCGACCGGGAAGTGAGGACTATCTTCCGCATCGCGACCCTTTCCGGCCGCGTGAGGACCTACAAAGAGGAGATAGTAGCGCCACTGGTCATCGAGGCGCTGGGCGACCCTGACCCGCAACTGCGCGGGGCGGCACGGCGGCTTGCCAGGCAGCTCACAGGCAAGGAGTTCACCACGGCGCTCATCGAGACGCTTGGGAAGGCCGATTCGCAAGGCCAGGCGGCCATCCTCGACATCCTGGCTGAGCGCGGGGACGTAGCTGCCAGGGCCGTTGTGACAAAGCTGGTCGAGAGCCAGGACGAGGCGGTGAAGATCGCCGCCATTCGCGCCCTAGGGCGGTTGGGCGACCGTTCGAGCATCGAGGTCCTGGCCCGCCTGGCCGCCGCGTCGGAGGGAGCGGTTCAACAGGCGGCCCGCGAGAGCATGGCGCGGCTGCGCGAGGCCAACCTGGGCGCCGAGATGCTCGCCGCCCTCTCCGCCACGGCCAACAAGGGCGAGGCCCGCCAAGCCGTGGAACTCATCGAGGCCCTCGTCGCCCGCGGCGCACGCGAAGCCGTCACCACGCTGAACGATCTGGCGAAGAAGGGGGACGGAGAGCTTCGGCTTGCCGCCCTGAAGGCCCTTGGCGCTCTGGCCGAGGCGAAGCGGTTCCCCCTGCTCATTGACCATGTGCTGGCAGCCAAGGCGGAGCCGGATGCCAGGGCTGCGGAAGAAGCTGCGCTCAAGGTGGCCGGCCGCATCAATGCCCAAGCCGACCGCGTGGGGCCGGTCCTGGAGGCCCTGCGCAAGGCGCCGAGCGAGAAAGCGCCCGCGCTTCTGCGGCTGTTGGGTCGCAACCCCGGCCCGGAGGCGCTGGCTGCAATACGCAAGCTCGCCGATGCCCCCGAAGCGCCAGCCCGCGATGCGGCGATCCGCGCACTAAGCGAGTGGCCGACGGATGAGGTGGCAGATGATCTGCTCAAGCTGGCGCAGACCTCCGACAACGCGACCCATCGCGTGCTCGCGCTGCGCGGCTATCTCCGCGTGGCGAAGACGACGAAGCAGTTGGAGCTGGCCGTGCCGCTCACCAAGGCCAAGGAGGAGAAGCTCGCGCTCCTCGCCGCACTGGCCGAGGCGCGCGACGCCGCCGCGCTCAAGATTGCAGCCTCACTCCTCGATGACCCACAGGTGCGCGCCGAAGCGGCCTTCGTTACCCTGGCGATTGCGGATGCCGTCCTTGATGCTGACCCGAAGGCCGTCGAAGCCGCCGCGAAGTACCTGCTTTCCGTCACCCTCACAGAGGAGGCCACAATGCGCGCCAAGGCGCTCCTTGAGGGCAAGCGCAGCTACGTACGCCTCTTTGACGGCAAGACCCTCAACGGCTGGGTCTCCAACGGCGTGGGCAAGTGGAGCGTCGAGGAAGGCGCGATCGTGGGCAACGGCACGCAGAAGCCCGGCTACGGCATGCTCCATAGCGAGAAGCAATACAAGGACTTCACGGTCCGCTTCAAGTACAAGGTCCTCGCGGGCAACGCCGGCTTCTACATTCGAGCCGAGAAGCTCAACACCGCTGAGGGCATCCGCGGCCTACAGGTCGAGATTGATCCCGCGAAGGACAACGCCGGCCTCTTCGAGGTCGGCGGCCGCTCCTGGGTGGCCAAGCCCGACCCGAAGTTGCCGAGGGACTACTTCAAGCCCCGCGACTGGAACGCCGTGGAGGTCGTCGCCCAGGGCCGCCACCTGACCGTGACGATGAACGGCCACAAGACCGTTGACCTGCCCAACGACCCCGGCCGCACCGAGGGTTTCTTCGCCCTCGGCATGCACGGCGGGGGCGTGCACGTGCTCTTCAAGGACATCGAAGTGCTCGCCGCGCCCTGAAGGAGCTGGACGATGAAAGAGCCCATGCCTCGCGACCGCCTGAAGGCGGGACTCCGAACTGCGGCACGACGTGTTCGGAGTCCCGCCTTCAGGCGGTCTTCTCCTCGCCTTGGCCTCGCCTCTCTGTTGCTCCTCCTTGTCGCGTCGGCCCCTGCCGCGGAAAGCGTCCGCTTCACGAAGCGGGCGCTGATGATTGACTGCAACGAGGGCTGCGCAATCGCGGACGTGAATAAGGACGGCAAGCCCGACATCATCGCGGGCCGCAACTGGTTCGCCGCGCCCGACTTCGTGCCCCGTCCGCTCCGCCTCATCGAGGACTGGCAGAGCTACGCCCAGACCAATGGCGACGCCGTCTACGACGTGAACGGCGACGGCTGGCCCGACGTCATCGGCGGCTACTGGTGCCTCCGCGAAGTCCACTGGTTCCGGAACCCCGGCCCGGTCGAGCTGGCCCGCGGCCGCCTGTGGCCGAAGCACACCCTCGGCGACGTGGGGGCGACGACCAACGAGGCGCAATACCTCCGCGACCTCGACGGCGACGGCACGCCCGAATGGGTCGTGAGCAACTGGAACAAGAACGCCCCGATGGCCGTCTGGAAGCTGGCGAAGGACGCCAAGAGGCAGCCCACGCTCCAGAAGATCGTCCTCGGCCCAAAGGGCAACGGCCACGGCATCGGCTTCGGCGACATCAACGGCGACGGCCGCGAGGACATTCTTGTGGGCAGCGGCTGGTACGAGCGTCCCGCTGCCGCGCCCGTTGCCAGCAACGGGCACCCGCTCGGCTCCGAATGGAAATATCACCCCGACTGGGATTTCCACGCCAGTTGCCCAATGCTCGTCAGCGACCTCGACGGCGATGGCCGCAACGATTTCATCTGGGGCAACGGCCACGACTACGGCCTCTTCTGGATGCGCCAGCTCCCGTCGGCTCCCGACGGCGCGACGAAGTGGGAGCGCATCGAGATTGACAAGAGCTGGTCGCAGGTCCACTGCCTCCACTGGGCCGACCTCGACGGCGACGGGCAGCCCGACCTCCTCACCGGCAAACGCGTCCGCGCTCACGACAAGGGCGACCCCGCCGCCGCCGACCCGCCCTGCCTCTACTACTACACGTGGGACAAGGCGGCCAGGAAGTTCACCCGCCACGTCATTAACGAAGGCACCATCGGCGCGGGCATGCAACTCGCCACCGCCGACCTCAATGGCGACGGCCGCATTGACATCGTGGCGCCCGGAAAGGCAGGCACATATCTGCTCCTCAACCAGGGACGCTAAATAACTCGCCACGATTTCGACTCGATATTCGCAAATCGTGAGCTGGCAATGTGTTGTGGAGCCGTGTAGAATTAGCCCCCACTGGGTGTATGT
>VGYV01000596.1 GCA_016872855.1 Planctomycetota bacterium | reverse complement strand
CCCCGCAGGGGCCTGGAACGTGTGGCGGAAGTAGACGGGTGCCAGGCGCTTCCTGGGGGGCGGCGCGTCGTCATCTGCCCCCTCCAACTCGTCCACCTCCGGCAGCTCAGGCGAGCCGTTGGACCAGCGGCGGTCGTCGTAGCCGGGCGAGCGCCAGGCGGGGGGAAGCTCGGCACCGCTGTCGTGGCGCCGCCATAGGGCATGGAGGGGCACAAGCACGTCGTCCGTGCCCTGGGGCATCTGGGCGCCGGTGGGCGTGGCGCCGAAGCAATAGAAACGGCCTTCGAGCGTGACCACGAAGAGCCGCTGGCCGGCGGCGAGCATGGTGGCGGGCGTGCCGGCGATGCGGGCCTGCCAGGTGACTTTGGGCGGCTGGCTGCCGCTGGCCAGGTCGAGGGCCTCGATGTGGTTCTTTGCGCCGGCGAAGAGGCGATTCCCCGCCTTGAGGTGCACCTGGCCGGAGGCCCGGGCTTTCCAGAGCCTCCGCACGAGCTTGCGGAGCGGGGAGGAACCTGGCGGCCCGGCCGGCTCGCGGGTGGCGGGCCGCTGGAAGTCGAAGGCCACAAGCTCGCTGCGGTCGGAGCCGTAGACCACCTCGTCGGTCATCACGGGGGCAGGGCCAACGGTGGTCACAAGCTTGCCCTCGGCGTCGAACAGCATGCCGCCGTTGGCGAACGCGAAGGCGTTCGCGGCGGCCAGGAAGCCGCCCGTCTTCTGGGCGACGGCCAGGTGGTAGTAGAGGAACTTGCCCGTCGCAAGGTCGAAGCACGCGGGCACGCTGCGGCCGCACGGCACGAGGAGGCGGTTGCCGGTGACGGCCAGGTAGCCCTGCGGCGCCACGCCGGCGAAGGCTGGACTGGCGTGGGGCTGAAGGATGAAGGATGCCCCCGAACCGTCATTCGTCCACACCACGGCCCCCGTCTCGGCATCGAGGCAATGGACGAAGACGCCCTCGAAGGGCCAGATGCCCGCGGCGAAGAAGACCCTGTTCCCGTGGACGACTGGCGCGCCGCGAGCAAGCCAGAGGTTGACGAGGCGGCCGTTGCCGAGCACGAGGCGCTCGGCCGGCCCGCCGCGGAAGCGCCAGAGCTGCCGCCCGCTCGCAGCGTCCAGGCAGTAGAGGTGGCCGTCGTCGGAGACGAAGTAGAGCCTGCCCCGCGAGAAGGCGGGGGCGAAGCGGACCGGGCCGTCGGCGTAGAAGCGCCACTTCTCGTTCCCCGTCGTGGCGTCAAGAGCAGTTACGCTGTCGTTGGCGGATGAGCCGAAGAATAGGAGGCCGGCTGCGGCCACGGGCTCGTAGGTGGCGTCGAAGCGCAGGCGCGGCTGGTCGAGCCACGCGGGCTCCAGGCGTGGGTACTGGCGGACCCATTGGAGGTGAAGCTCGCGGGGCAGTTCCTCCGGCGACGCGGCGCTCCGCTGCGCGTCGAAGCGGTACGTCGGCCAATCCGCGGCCGCGCCCAGGCGGGATGCCAACGCCAGCGCCGCTGCGAAACCGAGTTTGGCGGGAACTCTCCCCATCACGACTCTCTGAGGACCAGGGCCGGGTCCTGCTGGGCGGCCCGCAGGGCGGGGAGCCAACTGGCCACGGCGGAGAGCACGGGCGCGGCGAGAAGCACCGCGGCGAACAAGCCGGCGTCGAAGAGGCCCATCGCGCCCTGGGCCAGCGCGGGGGCCTCGGCCCACAGGAAGCCGGCGACGCGCCCCGCGAAGTAGCCCGCCAGTGCGCCGGCAAGGCCGATGAGCACAGCCTTGCTCAGAAACAGAAGAAAGATGTCCACGCTGCGCAGCCCCAGTGCCCGCAGGATGCCTATCTCGGGCAGGCGCTCCCGCACGTTGGCCAGGGCGAGGAAGCCGATCCAGACCGTTGCGGCCAGCGCCACGGCCGGCACGAGCCAGGCGGCAAAACGCTCGCGCTCGGCCCGCAGGCGGTCACGGCCTTCCTGCGCGGCCTCGATCTCTCGCTGGGCGGCCCGGCCGGCCGCCTCCCGCTGCTCGGCGCGGGCAACGGCGCGGCTGGCCACCTCCACCACCTGCGTCTCCGGCAGCAACTGGGCCAGCTCCGCCCGCACCTTCTCCAGCCCGACGCCCGCGCACTGGCACTTGAGGGCCAGTATCTCGTTGATCACGCGCTCCTCGGGGATGAGGCCCGCCGCCTTGAGCAACCGTTGGGCCTCGTCCAGGTTGATCCACACCGTGATGTCGTCCTTGTCTCCCCGCTCCTCGTGCAGCTTGCTCACGGTGAACTCGCCGCCGAGCAGCGTCACGCGGCCGCCCACCTTCAGCTTCAGGCTGTCGTGGAGCCGGTAGCCGACCACCATCGAACGCGGCGGCACGGGCTGGAACATCAGCTCGGACGGGTCGCGGTGCAGCTTCGGCACCTGGCCCCGCACGCCCACCAGGATGATCGCCGGCTGCTTCTGCTCGGGCCATTTCACCTTCTGCCGAAGGCTGGGCAGCAGGTGCTGCATCGTGATGAGCTTGGCCTCCGCCAGCCGCGTGGCATACTCCTCGGGCATGTACTTCGACGCATAGTCCTCCGCGTACAGGTCCTCGAGCTTCTGGTCCTTCGGCAAGATCAGGAGGTTGAACCCGAGCTTCTTCATGATCTTCCGCGTCTCGTCCTCCAGCCGCGCCATCTCGGCCTCCGTCTCCTCCTGCTTGGCGCGGATGATCTCCTCCGTGCGGGCGTCGTGGGCGCGCAGCACGGTGAGCTGAGCCACGAGGCACCCGACGGCGACCGCCACTGAGGCCAGCGCCAGGGCCAGGCTCAGCTTGCGGTAGAGCAGCTCCTTGAGCACCAGGCGGGAGAGGGTCATCCGTCCCTCCTGCGCAGGAACACGGCCGAGGCCACGCCGATGAGAATGAGGGCAGCGACGGCGGCAATGACGATGTTGCGAAGCAGCACCCTCTCGCCCTTGCCCGACGCCGCGGGGGCGGGGGCCGGCTCGGCCGGCGGCGTCTTGGGCGCGGCCTCCTCCTTCGGCAGCGGCGTGCTGACCGAGCCAGTGAGGGCCGGCACCTCGGGGTCCTTGACCAGGCGGCCCTCGATGGCGGCCGACCAGTCGGCGGCGATCAACAGGTCCCACCCAGGATTCATCGCCTTCACCTGGCACGAGCAGGGGCCGCAGATGAAGGCGCACACCCCCCCCACGTTGTCCTCGTTGATCCCGTCCCCAATCAGGCAGGGCAGGGCGCGGCCCTGGCCGAAGATGGCGAACGCCATAGGCCGCTTCTCCGCCTTCAGCTCCGCGTCAACCCCAAGCAGGCAGTCCAAGAACCCCTCCTCCGCCTTGTCCGCCCGCGACACGCGGACCATCGTGAAGGCCACCTTGAGCGCCTGCCGGGCCTCGGGCGTGAACGCATCCTCGGCCGGTCCACCGAACATGTCGGGCGCGGGCAGCTCGAGCGTCTTCTCCAGCTTTTTCAGTTCCTCGGCGATCAGCTTGGCCGCCGCATCGTCCTTCGCCTTGTCCCCCGACTCCACGAGCACCCACACGGCGCAGTTGCCCGCCGCCAGCCCGTTCACCACGGCGCGGCGCACGGGCGAATCCACCAGCCCCTTCGACAATTGGGCGGCCAGCGGGCCGGCCCAGGCCTTCTGCTCGATGCGCAGCTCGTAGGGATAGAGGAGCACGGCCCAGGGCATCGCCGTGGGCTTCTCCCCCTTCCAGATGGCCTCGGCCGACTTGTCCAGCTTCCCCTCCACGTCCACGGCCTGCACTTCCAGGTTCGCCGGCGCATCGCCCCCGGCGGCCTGGCGCAGCGCCTCCACCAGCTTCTGCTCCTCGGCCTTCAGCGGCCCCTTGTGGAACACCACGGCCAGATATGGCGCGGCCGGCCACCGCTCAAGCGCGTAGCGAAAGACCGGAATCGAGCAGGCCGACGCCGCCGGCCCGAACGCCATCAGCAGGCCAAGAGCAAGGGGAACGTAACGCAGCCTGGACATGCGTGCCTCACTAACTCCCCGCCCTGTCCATTCTACCCAATCGCCCGGGAGGATGCCAGACAACTTGTGGCCGGCTACAGGTTCGGCATGATGGCGCGCAGGCTGCGCTCGAGCGTGCGCGCGCACTCGAGGAAATCCTCGACCGTGCCGCCCACGGGGTCCTCCACGTCCTTGCCCGCCGGGTCCATAAGGTGGATGCGGTCGGCTGCGTCGGGCAGGATGCGACGGATGGAGTCGCAGTGGTGGCGGGCCATGACGTAGATCGCGTCCGCGTCCTCCACGAGCCCCGCCGTCACTGGGCGGGAGACGTGTTCCGAGAGGTCGAGGCCGTACTTCCTCATCGCCTCGACGCCCTGGTAGCTGGCCGGCCCGTCGTCGAAGCCGGCCGTGCCTGCGGAGAGGATGTTGTAGCCGCGTTCGGGCAGCTCGCCAATCGTGCAGCCCAGCCGCTCCGCGAGCATCTGCTTGCAGAGCATCTCGGCCATCGGCGAGCGGCAGGTGTTGGCCGTGCACACGAACACGATGGTCTTGCCCAGCGTGCGGCGGAGCATGTCCAGCGTCACAGAGCCCTCGCGGAGCACCTTCCAACTGCCGTCCTCGCCCACGCGCACGACGGTGGACGCCTCGCGGTACGTGGTCCTGCCGCCGTCGAGCACGAGGTCCAACTCGTCCCCGAGGACGGCGACCACCTCGTCGGCGGTCGTGGCTGGCGGGCCGCCCGAGCGGTTGGCGCTGGGGGCCACCACGGGCACGCCAGCCCGCTTGAGCAGCTCCTGGGCCACGGCGTTCGAGGGCATCCGCACGCCAAGGCCCTGCCCGTCGGGCGTAGGGAACACGATGGTGAGCGGCCCGGGCCAGTAGCGGCTCATCAGCTTCTGCGCCGTTGCTGGAATCGCGGGCACGTGCCGCGCCACGTCCTCCCTTCGCCCCACGTGGAGGCTGAAGGGCTTGCCCTCCGGGCGGCCCTTCACCGCCTTCAGCCGCTCGATAGCCCGCGGGTCAGCCGAGTTGCAGGCGATGCCGTAGACCGTCTCCGTCGGGAACGCGACGAGGCCCCCCGCGGCGACGGCTCGCGCCGCCTCCTCGATGTGGGCCAACCCAGCGGCGTCAAGTCCCGCTGCCAGCACCCGTGCCTTCATCCATCACCTCGCATCTCACCCCCCTTCCTCTCAGGGAGGGGGCAGGGGGAGGGCGGGGCGCAGGTCCCCATCACGGAG
>VGYV01000595.1 GCA_016872855.1 Planctomycetota bacterium | reverse complement strand
TGGGTCGCGTCGTTGCGGCGCCGGCACTTCTTGCAGATGCGGTGGCAGCGGTCGGTCCACATCGGCTTCCCGCAGCCGAGGCAGGTCATCCACTTCTTCAGTCGGTCGGCAACTGCTGTCGGGCTCATGTTGCAGCCTCCGCTTTGGATTTCGGGGACACGTTCGTGGGTCGGCGTTTGCACGCGCAAATCTCGTGCCGGAGACGCCCCGTCGGAGTAGACGGCCCTGCAGATCGTCGCATCCTGGTGCAAGCTCAGCACTTACGCAGCACCGCGCAGGGGGATGCTGAGGGCCCCGTGTGGACGCCGGCCGCGCGCTATGTCCCGGATGGTACACAAATCCTACCAAACCGGCCTGCCGGGGGCAGAAAAGGGGACATTCTCCTTTTCTGCCCCGATTCACGCTTGCAGGGAAACGGCAAGAGGGTATAATCTAGGGACCATCTCCGCCGCGGCAGGTGGCCGGGGAGGGGTGTATCTTGTGTGGTCCGGGGCGTTTATATGGTCGGCAAAGTGGCGGCGATCGCAGGCAACGCCTTCCGGGAGACGGTGCGCCAGCCGGTCTTTTGTGTGCTGCTAGGCATCGCCCTGCTGATGATCGCGCTGAGCCCTACTTTCACAATGTTCACGCTGTTCGAGGACGTGAAGCTCGTGAGGGACATGGGGCTCTCAACCATCCTGGTCACGGGCCTGCTCCTGGCCGTGCTGTCGGCGTCGAACGTGGTGTCGGAAGAGGTGCGGGGCCGGACGGCGCTGATGGTGGTGGCGCGGCCCGTGGGGCGCGGGGCATTCGTGCTGGGGAAGTTCCTGGGCATCGCGCTCGCGCAGCTTGCGGCGGCCTATGTGCTCACCCTCGTGCTCGTGCTCACCGTGCGGGTGGGGGTGAAGGAGGCGGTGTACACGAAGCTGGACACGGCGGTGGTGTGGGCCGAGCTTGCGGCGTGCCTGCTCACGGTGGCCGCGGCCGTGGCGGCGAACTACTTCTTCGATAAGCCGTTCCCCTCCGCCGTCCTGTTCGCGGCCATCGCCCTCTTCAGCCTCGTGTTCTTCGGGTTCGCGTTCCTGGATAAGGAGCTGGCGCTCGTGCCGTTCCTGGAGGCGATGGACACGGAGACGCTGAAGGCGTGCATCGTGCTGTTCCCGATGACGGTGGTGCTGACAGCGGCGGCGGTCATGTGCGCGACGCGGCTCACGCTGGTGGTGAGCATGGTGGTGTGCGTGCTGTTCTTCCTCCTGGGCACGTTGTCGGAGTATCTCCTCGAGCAGCTCGCGACGATGAGTCGGCTGCTCGGCGAGGTTCCGCGCGTCCTGCTGCCCAATTTCCAGGTGTTCTGGATGGGCGATGCGCTGATGGCGGGGACCGCGATCCCGTGGGGGTATCTGTTGACGGCCTTGGGCTACGGTGCGCTTTACTCGGCGGCGCTGGTGTTCCTGGGCATGTGCCTGTTCGAGGCCCGCGAGATACAGTGAGCAGGAAGGGCGCGAATGGCTGAACAGACGGAACGACAACTTCCGCTTCGGCGCGCGGAGACGGCGGCGGTGTTCACCCTGGCGGTCCAGGCGGCGGCCGGGGGCGTGGCACTGTTGCTTGCGCGCCTGAGCGGGTCGCTGGCGGCCGAGGCCGAGGCGTGGCACCTGCTGGCCGGGGTGCTCCTGTGGCTCGGCGCGCTGGTGCACCAGCGGCTCAAGCGGCTGGCCATCGAGGAGGGCCTCACGGCCGAGGCCATCCGCGAGGGACGCCCCGGCCCGTCCGGCCCCGCTCTGTTCGAGCCCGAGGGGGCCGACCTTCTGACGGCGCGCAACCGCCTGGCAGAGTTCGAGAAGTACTTCCTTCCCGCGTTCTCCATCCTCGTCATTCTCGTGCTGGCGGGGGTGGCCTACTTCCTCATTCGGCCCCTCGGGGCGCCGGTGCCGCCGCCGAAGGAGCCGTTGCCGAACTTCTGGGGCTTTGCCGGCATCGCCTTCGTGACCTTTCTGCTGGGCAAGTACACGGCGGGCCTGGCCACGCAGGCCCCCTGGCGGCCCCTGCGGTCGGCGTCGAGCTACATGATGTCGAACGCGATAGGCAGCCTGCTTGTGGCCGTGGCCTTCGTGTTCGACTTCTTCGAGTTGCCGATTGCCGAGCGGGTCGTGGCGTGGGTGGTCCCCATCGCCCTGGCCGTGGTGGCGGTCGAGATGCTCCTGCTGCTGGTGATGGGCGCATATCGCCCGCGCGTGGCGGGCGCGGAGGCGCGTCCCGCCCACGACAGCCGCCTCCTGGGGATGCTCACCACCTCGCGCGGCATCCTGCGGACGACCGCCGAGACGCTCGACTACCAGTTCGGCTTCAAGGTCTCTGAAACCTGGTTCTACCGCTTCATGGAGCGGGCGATCGGCCCGCTGCTCCTCTTCATGGCCGTCACGCTCGAACTGCTCACCTGCTTCGTGATCGTGAGGCCGGGGGAGCAGGCCATAGTCGAGCGCTTCGGCGTCCCGCGTGCCGGCCGCGTGGCGCTCGGGCCGGGCCTGCACCTGAAGTGGCCCTGGCCCATCGAGGCGGCCTACCGCTACCCCACGGCCCGCGTCGAGGAGCTGGTGATCGGCGAACAGCTCAAGCTCGACGTGCCCGGCTATGAATGGACGAGGGCCCACGCCCTCGAGGCATTCGCCCTGGTCACGGCCACCCACGCCCACGAGCTGCCTGCGCCGAAGGCCCCGCTCCCCAAGGACTCATCCGCCCCGCCCGGGGCGCCCGCGCAACGGCCTATCCCCAGCGTGGGCCTCATCACGGGAACCGCCTATGTCCTGTACTACGTCGAGGACTACCACGCCTTCCTCTACAACCACGAGGACCCGAAGAAGACACTCGAGGCGCTTTGCTACCGCGAGCTGACGCGGTATGCGGCGAACTCGGACTTCCTGGAGCTGTTGGGCTACAGGCGGCGCGAGGCGGCTCAGCATCTGAAGGCCGCCATCCAGAGGGCGGCGGACGACGAGCAGCCCGGAGAGCCAGGGACTCCGGGGCCTCGGGCGCTGGGCGTGAAGGTCGTGGACGTGGCGCTCCAGGGGTTGCACCCGCCGGTGGAGGTAGCGGCGTCGTTCGAGGAGGTGGTGGGCGCCTTCGAGGAGCGCGAGGCGAGAATCTGGGCCGCCAAGGGCCACGCCGCCAGCGTGGTGCCCGCGGCGGAGCGCGACGCCGCGAAGGCCATCGCCGAGGCCCAGCAGTACGCCGCCGACCGCCAGCACATCGCCCCCGCCGCCGAGGAGCAGTTCCGCAACCAGCTCGCGGCCTACCGCCTGGCCCCCAGCGTGTTCAAGCACCGCAAGCGCCTGAGCGCCCTCAAGGAGGCCCTGCTCGACGCCCGCAAGCTCATCAAGCCCGTCTGGGTCAACGTGCAGGAAGTGCTCCAGCTCAACCTCGAAGAGAAGATGCCGCCAGGCGTGGGCCTCTCGTCCGACGTCGGCGGCGCAGGAGGCCCCCCACCGTGAGAAGCCGAAGCCCGTTCGTCATCCTTGTCGCCCTCGTCCTGGTGGCCGTGCTCCTTACGTTCCTGGTCTCGTTCCAGGTGCGGACGAATGAGACGGCCATCGTCTACACCTTTGGCCGGGCCACGCGGGAGATCACCGAGCCCGGCTTCCGCCTCAAGCTCCCGTACCCCATCCAAACGGTCACCAAGTACAGCAAGCGCATCCACATCTACGAGGGGAAGTTCACCGAACGCCTGACGAAGGACCAGCACACCCTGATCGTGAACATCGCCATCGGCTGGTCCATCGAGTCCCCGGCGCGCTTCGAGGAAAAGGTCGGCAGCGAGGGCAAGGCCGAGGAGAAGCTCAACGCCCTCGTCGGCGGCGCCGCCGACGCCATCATCAACAGCCACGAGCTGGCCGACTTCGTCGCGGTCGGCAAGCACCACCAATACGCCAACGTCGAGGCCGAGATTCATCAGGCCGTCAAGGCCGAAGCCGTCAAGGAGTACGGGATCAGCGTCCCTCTCCTCTGGATCACCCAGCTCGGCCTGCCAAGCGAGGTGACGGAGAAGGTAGTCGAGCGGATCAAGGAGGAGCGCGGCGCCAAGTCGAAGGCCCTTCGCGCCGAGGGTGACGCCACGGCGGAGAAGCTGAAGGCCCAGGCGGACACCAAGGCGAAGGAGACCCTAGCCAAGGCGGAGGCCGAGGCCTACCTCATCCGTGGCGAGGCCGACAAGACGGCCTCCGCCCACTACTCCGTCTTCAAGGAGGACCCCGAGCTGGCCAACTTCCTCACCAGCATGAAGGCCCTCCGCGACCTCAAGAAGCGCACGACCTACATCCTGACGCCGGAAACGCCGCCCTACGACCTCTTGAGCCCCGACCTCAAGCTGCCCGGCGCCAACGCCCCGGCCCCGAAGCCGAAGGAGTAACCACGGCCATGCTCCTCTGTCATTCCGAGCGGAGCCCTTCGGCTTCGCTCAGGGCAGGCTCTTGCGAAGTCGAGGAATCTCTCTTTCCCCGCGCCCAAAGAGAGATGCCTCGACAAGCTCGGCATGACCTCTCATTGGGGTCTCCGCCTCGTGGAGCGTCGAAGCCTTGACCTAACATTGTAGCGTAAGGCGCACCCTGGGATGCCTGAAATCGGAAATCGGAAATCGGAAATCGGAAATCCCCAAGCCCAGACGGTCGCGGAGCGCGCCGCCCGCAGCGGCGACGTGGCCAGCCAGGCCCTCAACGAGGCCCTCCGCGTCAGCTTCCGCCTCCTCAAGGTCGCCATGCTCCTCGTCGCCCTCCTCTTCCTCGCCTCCGGCATCTTCACCGTCAAGCAGCACGAGCAGGCATTCATCCTGCGCTTCGGCCACGTCGTCTACCACACCGACCCCGCGACGGGCAAGCCCACGCCCATCCTCGGCCCCGGCCTCCACTTCGCCTGGCCGTTCCTCGTGGACGAGGTGGTCCGCTTCCCCCGCGAGCGCGAGCTGGACCTCCTGGTGAGCAGCTTCTGGTACAAGGAGCCGCCGCCAGGCCAGAAGATGGTCGCTCCGCCCAGCCTCGACCCCGCCGAAAGCGGCTACAACCTCACCGGCGACGCCAATATCCTCCACTCCCGCTGGATCGTCCGCTACAACGTCGCAGACCCCGTGAAGTTCTGCGAGCGGTTGGGCGACCCGGCCGAGCTGGCCTCCGACGAACCGAGCTCGACCATCCGCAGGCTCCTCACCCA
>VGYV01000594.1 GCA_016872855.1 Planctomycetota bacterium | reverse complement strand
TTGTGGCGCGTACGCCGCGCAACACTTCCTGGCCGCCTGCTGGAAGCGCCGCATCATCCTCCCCGTCCCGCCCGGGGCCATCGAGGCGGGCAGCCTGTGACACACAGGGGCCTCCCTCCCTCCCCCCATCTCCACCGCCCCCTTGCGTGCAAGTGGTGAAGGTGGCCGGGACCGCGTCGAGTATGGCCCCCAGGCTTGGCGCCAGGCGGTGTCCCAGGTCGTCGCCGGGGCCAGCTAGGGAGAAGGGCGGTCCAACACTCGCGCCCCCCCAGGGCGCGAGTCTTGGCGGGCGCTTCGTGGGGGGCGTTCTACGGCTCAGCGTAAAGTGTTGCTAAGGGTCGACTTACAGCTTCGGGCAGGCGGCTGGCAGGGCGGGGCGCGGCTCGCGCCCAGTGAGGGGGGAAAAGGGCGCGAGTCTTGGACCGAGGTGCAGGCAGGGTTGCCAGAACCAAGGGCCATTCTCGATCTCGTCGCCGCAATTGACTCGCGGGCGGGGTTCCGTATAATTCAGGGGTTTCAATCCCCCGGCCCCCGAGAGGACGGACGCTTGGAAGCAGCGAAGGCAAAGGCGGCGGCGCTGATCGAGGCGCTGCCCTATCTCCAGCAGTTCCGCGGCCGCGCGATGGTCGTCAAGTTCGGCGGCGCCGCGATGAATCCCCAGGGCGACTTGGCCGACATCCTGTTCAGCCTGGTCTTCCTGAGCCACGTGGGCGTGCGGCCCGTGCTGGTGCACGGCGGCGGCCACTTCATCACCCAGGCGATGAAGGAGAAGGGCCTCCAGCCCACGTTCGTCCGCGGGCGCCGCGTGACCGATGCGGCGGCGTTGGCCATCGTGGAGGACGTGTTGATCAACAAGGTGAACGCCCAGCTTGTGGCGAAGATCGAGGAGCTGGGCGGGAGCGCGGTGGGCCTCCACTCGCGCCACGGGCGCCCGCTCCTGGGCGAAAAGCTGCTCGAGACAGCCGAGGACGGGACGCCGATTGACCTCGGATTCGTCGGCCGCGTGTTCTCGGTCAAAGCGGGCCTGATCAACGACGTGCTCGACACCGGCTGCATCCCGGTCATCGCCCCGCTCGCCGTGAGCCTCGACGGCCAGGTGCTCAACTGCAACGCGGACACGGCGTCGTGGAAGGTGGCGGCCGACCTCCAGGCCGAGAAGCTGGTGCTCCTGAGCGACGTGGCCGGCATCCTGCGCGACCGCAAGGACGAGAGCACCCTCATCCCCACCGTGACCAAGGACGAGGCGGAGCAGCTCGAGCGCGACGGGGTGATTGACGGCGGTATGCTGCCCAAGGTGGACGCCTGCATTCGCGCCGTCGAGGCAGGAGTGCGAAAGGCCCACATGATTGACGGCCGCATCCCCCACGCCCTGCTGCTCGAGATATTCACGGACACGGGGGTGGGCACCGAAATCGTGCGATCCAGGGCGTGATACGTGCCGCGTGCCCCGTGCCGCGTGGCAAGAGAAGAAGAGCTGCTCGATCCGTCGGCTCCGTCCGATCCGACGGATCCGTCTGATCTGTCGGATCGAGGCGTTCAGGCACACGCACCCGGCCACCAGGATGATGCGAATGACCACTGCGGAGACCATCGCACTCTTCGAGAAGCACGTCATCGCCAACTATGGGCGTTCGCCCATCGTGGCCGTGCGGGGCGAGGGGAGCTGGCTGTGGGACGCCGATGGCAAGCGCTACCTCGACATGTTCCCCGGCTGGGGCGTGAACGGCATCGGCCACTGCCACCCGCGCGTGGTGGCCGCCGTCCGTGAGCAGGTCGGCCGGCTGATGCACGTGGCGAACGTGCCCTTCTACATCGAGGAGCAGGGCCGCCTGGCCCAGCTCATCGCGGAGCGGAGCTTTGGGGGCAAGACCTTCTTCTGCAACAGCGGCGCCGAGGGGAACGAGGCGGCGATCAAGCTCGCCCGCCGCTACGCCGCCGACCAGGCCGCCGCAGGCGCCCACCCCATCCGCTACAAGGTCATCACCGCCTACAACTCGTTCCACGGCCGCACCCTCACCACCGTGGCGGCCACGGCCCAGCCCAAGTACCACGCAGGCTTCTACCCGCTGCCCCCGGGCTTTGTCCACGTGCCCTACGACGATGCCGACGTGGTGGCCAAGATCATTGACAACGAGACCGCCGCCGTGATGGTCGAGCCGATCCAGGGCGAGGGTGGCGTCAACGTCCCCTCCCCAGGCTACCTGCCGGCGCTCCGCAGGCTGTGCGACGAACGGGGCGTGCTGCTGCTCTTCGACGAGGTGCAGACGGGCGTCGGCCGCACCGGCAAGTGGTTCGGCCACCAGAACTGGGGGGTCGAGCCCGACATCATGAGCCTGGCGAAGGCGCTGGGCGGCGGCCTGGCCATTGGCGCGATGGTGGCCAAGCCCCACGTCGCCAAGAGCCTGGTGCCGGGCACCCACGCCTCGACCTTCGGCGGCAACCCCGTGGCCTGCGCCGCCGGCATCGCCGCGTTCGAGGCCATCGAGCAGGAGGGGCTGCTCGCCAACGCCGTCCGCATTGGCGAGCAGATCAAGACCCGCATGAAGGCCGTGGCGGAGAAGGTGGGCTTCATCCGCGACGTTCGCGGCCTCGGCTGCATGATCGGCGTCGAGCTGGACCGGCCCGGCGCCGACCTCGTGAAGCGCTGCATGGCCGACGGCTTGCTCATCAACTGCACGCACGACACCGTGCTCCGCCTGCTTCCCTCGATGGCCGCCACGGAAGCGGAGATCGCCCAGGGAATGGACATCCTGGAGCGGGCGCTGAGCGCGACCTGAGGCCCTGATTTCTCTTATCGTCCCTCGTCCTCGTCCTTCGTCCTCGTCCTCGAAGGCTTTCGGATCGCACTTGGCCGAATCGAGGACGAGGACGAGGGACGACGGACGAGGACGATTGAAGACGAGGAGAGGCGATTGGCGACCGATGGCACAGCCCGCGCCGATGGCCGCCGCGCCGACGAGTTGCGGCCGATGAGGATTCGCCGCCGCTACACGGCGAATCCCGCAGGCTCCGTCCTCATCGAGGCCGGGGCCACCAAGGTGCTTTGCACCGCAATGGTCGAGCAGGGCGTACCCAAGTTCCTCCTCAACAGCAACCAGGGCTGGGTCACAGCCGAGTACGCCATGCTCCCAGGCTCGACCCCGAGCCGCAAGCAGCGGGAGACAGGGGTGAACGTGGACGGGCGGAGCGTGGAAATCCGCCGCCTCATCGGCCGCTCGATGCGCGCCGCCATTGACACCAAGGCGTTTCCCGGCTACACAATCTGGCTCGACTGCGACGTGCTCCAGGCCGACGGCGGGACGCGGACGGCGAGCATCACGGGCGCCTATGTGGCCCTGGCCGACGCCGTGGCCTGGATGCGGGAGAAGAGGCTCGTCCGCTCCGAGCCGCTCACGGGCATGGTCGCCGCCGTCAGCGTGGGCGTCCTCGCCGGCCGGCCGGCCCTCGACCTGTGCTACGCGGAGGACGCGGCGGCGGACGTTGATATGAACGTGGTGATGACCGACCGGGGCGAGTTCATCGAGGTCCAGGGCACTGCCGAGCGCGGGGCGTTTGGCGACGCCGCGCTCCTGGGCATGCTCGCCGTGGCCAAGGACGGCATCAAGCGGCTCTTTGAGTTGCAGGCCAAGGCCCTCCGCTGGCGGAGGAAGCCGTGGGAATGAGCGGCGCCCGACGCGTCATCGTGCTGGGCAGCCGCAACCCGGGCAAGCTGCGCGAGGTTCGCGCCGCACTCGCCCGGTTGCCCGTCGAGCTGCGGAGCCTCGACGCCTATCCCCGCGTCGAGATGCCGGAGGAGACGGGCGAGACGTTCGCCGAGAACGCCCGGCTCAAGGCCCTCGCCCTGGCGAAGCAGCTCGGCCTGTGGCTGCTGGCGGACGATTCGGGCCTGTGCGTGGACGCCCTGGGCGGCAGGCCAGGCGTCCGCTCCGCCCGCTATGCAGGGCCGGGGGCCACGGACGCCGCGAAGGTGGCGAAGCTGCTCTGCGAGCTGCGCGGGGTCGAGGACGCGCGGCGCACGGCGCGGTTCGTGTGCGCCCTGGCGCTCGCCTCGCCCGAGGGCGTGCTCCTCGAGGTCGAGGCCGCCTGCGAGGGCCGCATCATCGAGGCGCCGCGCGGGCACGACGGCTTTGGCTACGACCCTGTGTTCCTCTGCCCGGAGTTCGGCGCGACCTTTGCCGAGCTGCCGCTGGAGACGAAGAATCGCGTGAGCCATCGCGGGCGCGCCCTTGCGGAGTTGGCTGGACGCCTGGCGGAACTAGGGGATGAGTGGATGAATGGATGAATGGATGGGTGTCTGACATTCATCCAACCATCCAGCCATCCAATCATCTCCTCTTGTCGCAGCCAAAGGCTGCATTGAGAGGATGGAGCGATGGGCAAGTGCTACATCGGCATTGACCTGGGCGGCCTGAACATCAAGGGGGGCGTCGTCACCCGTGAGGGGAAGGTGCTCAGCTTCGAGAGCATCCCCACGGAAGGCGACAAGGGCCGCGACCACGTGCTCGACAACATCGCCCGCCTCGTCGAGATCGTGCGGGAGAAGGCCGGCGTGCCCCGGGAGGAGATCGCAGGCGTCGGCATCGGCTCGCCCGGGCCGCTCAACATCAAGAAGGGCCTCATCTACGAGGCGCCCAACCTGCCCGGCTGGAAGAACCTCTACCTCGCCGCCGAAATCCAGAAACGCGTCGGCTACCGCACGGTGCTGGAGAACGACGCGAACGCAGCCTCGCTCGCCGAGGCCCTGGCGGGGGCCGGCAAGGGGCTGAACTGCATGCTCATGCTCACCCTCGGCACAGGCATCGGCGGCGGCATCGTGCTCGGCGGAAGAGTGTGGCACGGCGCCGACGACATTGCGGCGGAACTCGGCCATATCTCCATCTGCTACGCCGGCCGCCGCTGCAACTGCGGCACCATCGGCTGCGTCGAGGCCTACGCCTCGGCCACGGGCATCGTCAAGCGCACCGAGGAGGCCCTCCGCGCCGGCGCGCGCTCCTCCCTCGCCAAGGGGAAGAAGAACGACCTCTCGAAGGCGTCCAAGGAGGACAAGTGCGGCCACATCTTCAAGGTGGCCAAGCAGGGCGATGCCTTCGCCAAGAAGATCGTGGCCGACACCATCGTGTGTCTTGCCACGGCGATGGGCAGCCTGATCAACACGTTCAACCCCGACATGATCGTGCTCTACGGCGGCATGACC
>VGYV01000593.1 GCA_016872855.1 Planctomycetota bacterium | reverse complement strand
CCCGTCCCTCATCCTCGTCCCTCGACCGCCCACAGTCTGCCTAGAGTCTGCCAACTCTCCCTCACTGGATTTGGCAGACTCTGGCGACCCGCGGCCCTGCCCCTCTGTAGGAAAACCCCACACACGCCGCCTATCTGAATGATCTCTCCTGCCTGGCCGAGGCGAGCCGAAAAGGCGCTTTGGCGATCCGGGGGCTTCCACGGCCTCCGTTCCCATACTTGATCATCTTCCGGGGCGATCAAGTATGGCGCTTTGGCGATTCATGGCCTTCTACCGCCTTCCCCTCCATACTTGATCATTTCCTCCCCCTCTCATTTGATCAAGTATGGCGCCCACGCGCTCAAGTTCCCGACTCTATGATGGCGATCTCATCCGCTGTCAGGCCGTAGAGCCGATAGACGATCTGGTCAATAAGCCTGTCGGTCGCCGCAATCCGCTGCTTGAGGGGGCCGAGTTTGTCAACGCTCCGCGTGAATTCGCGCTCAAGCTCCTGTTGGAACGCCCGCGCGTTGGGGTTCGCCGTGAGCTTCCTTCGGTTCGAGCGGAGCACACCCAACAGCGTATCGAGGTCGTGCTCGTGATAGTCGCGCACCTTGGTCTTCTTGGACAGGTCGTCCACGTTCGCCCCGATCTGCCGCTCCAGCCAGGTCAGGAACCCCTTCACTTCGCCCTGCTTCTCTCTGTTCATCGCCATCATCCGCTCGGCCAGGAAGGCCAGGAGGTCATGCACCACGTCGGACTTCTCACGCTCGGTGTCGGGCGAGCCGTCGGCTCGGCGCGGCAGGCACTCGTCCACCAAGCGCCGCAGCTCGGCGAACGGCTCCTCAGCGTGCTTTGTGGTAGGCGCCTGGCTCACGCGGTCCTCCCCAACGCCGGGTCGATCCACTCGCGCTCGATCACGGACCCGGCAAGATAGTCAAAGTGCGTGTCGGCTGTCAGCAGGCAGGTTCCTGTCGCACGCGCAGCGGCGGCGATCCATCGGTCGTTCTGCGGAATCACCCAGCCTCTGGGCCGCGAGACATCGACCAGGACGTAAGCGTCGAGGACCTCGGGGGTACTGATGTCTACCCAGACGAACTCGTTGAGAAGCGAGTGCATGCGCCCGAGGTTCTTCTCCCCCCAAGCCCACTTCGCCGCAAGAGACCGGATCTCTCCGACGGTGACGACGCAGATGATGGGCCGGAAAGGCGACGCTCGAAGAGCGTACCTTCGCTCGATGTACTCGCCCAGGCGATTCGCTCGCACGTAGGCGACAAGTATGTTCGTATCCAGCAAGTACTGGCGCGCAGGAGCCGACATCAGTCGAGTTCCTTCATCGCAGCGGCGATCTCCTCGTCCGTCTCATCCCCAGGCCACTGCCCGTACACAGCACTGGCCCCCGTGGTCGCGCTTTGCCGAACTCTGACCCGCCTCGCCAGCGGGGCCTGCCCGCCACCTCTAGGCTTAGGGGCCTTGGTGAAGAAACGGTCCGCCGCTGTGGCCGCGGCCATGCCTTCCGCCTCCAGGCAAAGCAGGGACCCCGAGGGCCGGAACGTGGCTTGGCCTTCCACCACCACCGCGCTGTTCCACAGCTCGCGGAGCAGGCGGGTGCTCCCGTCCGTCAGAACGCCGTAGACGCTCTCCCCCGATTCAAGCAGCATGCCGAACGAGCCGTCGCTCGCGCGGATCATGTCGAGCTTCCCGGCCACGCGCGCGCGGACGGGGTGCGGGATGATCGTTCGCAGGCTCCGGGCCAACTTGGAGACCTGTGCGTCAACGGCGGGTGGGCTTCCGACGGGCAGGCGATCGCCATGCAAGGTGATGGAGTCGACCCCCCAGGGCGAAGGAGCGCGGCCGAAGCGCTCCACCCGGGTAAGCAGCCCGGCGTCGAACCGCCAGCTATCCCGCTTCGCGCTTCGGATGTCCTGCACCACGTCACCGATCAGGTCGAAGGCCGTGTCGCTCGGGGCGGGGCGACTCTCGGGAAACAGCTCCCCTTGCTTGTAAGGCTCCTCGGCCGCCTCGCCGAGGCGCGGAGCCTCGAAGTGCAGGCGCGTGAACCCATCGCCAGGGGACATGTCCGCGAAACGCACAGTGGTGGCAGCGACCAGCCAGGCCGGAGGCC
This sequence comes from Planctomycetota bacterium, assembly GCA_016872855.1. Taxonomy (GTDB): domain Bacteria; phylum Planctomycetota; class PUPC01; order DSUN01; family DSUN01; genus DSUN01. Next base: position 3,095 of record VGYV01000593.1, on the reverse strand, counting down.
GGCCGCGCTCGCGGCTCGTGTACCGGAATGCCATGCTCACCGTCTCACGGCCCAGCGCTTCCACCCATGCCAGCACCCACCCGATGGCCGACGGGCTGCGCTGGCCATCGGAGACCTTGGGACCCCGAACGTCGAGAGTATGTTCTATCATCTGCATTGCTCGGCCTCCTTGACTTGGGGCTACGATGTCAGCCGCCCCACCGCCTCATTGTACAGCCGCTTCCCCTCCGCCACAAGACGACCACGCTCCGCCGAAGGCGTCGTGAAGCCGATGCGACGGATGGGGAATCCCTCCATGTACTGTGCGAAGAAGCGCAGGTAGTTGTCCTTCTTGCCCTCCAAGCCGGCGCAAACCTGCGAAAGATAGAAGCAGGCAACGCGCGAGTTCAGAAGAGCCAACACGTAGGCATCATCGGCGGGGATGATGTAGGTCGTGTTTGTGCCGAAGAAACCCTGACGGTCCATGGTGAAACGGCAGTGGGTCGAGATATCGGGGTAGATGATCTTGGGTTTGGTGAACTTGTCGTAGTAGTCGCAGGCTCGAAGCTCCCACCACTCGTCGCCCTTGTCGCAGCGCACTTCCAGTTGTGCCTGGCTGGCGGCGAGGTGGCTCATCACAGCAGGGAAGCGATCGATGGGTACGCCGATGTAGGTCCATATCAAGTACCTGTCAGAGAACTCTATCGCGAACCGTCGGATGTCCTCGCCAGCCAGCAAGGGCTTGATTATGGCTTCGGCCTCAGGATTCTCTGCCAGGAGCCTTGAGCGGCATTCCCCGTCGATGACAAAGGCTTCATTGAAACCGGTTATGACGCCGCGGAGTGGCCGACTACCAACGTACTGCTGGAGTGGTACTGAGGAAGCTCGGATGCGTTCCGACAACTGCTGAACTTGCGTGCTTACGAAAGCCCAGGCATCTGCTGCCAGGCAACTCGTTGGCAGGTCGTGCCCAGTTTCGGCCTGCGCCCTGGAAAGACTCCCACCAGCGCACAGTGCCGCGAATGCATCCGGCCCCAAGGGGGGCAGGTACCGAAACACCGCGGAGGAACTGGGCCTTGCAGCTGTCACTAGGACCAAGGGCCGCACCGTTGCGCCGAACACAGGCAGACCAGCCAGATCGATGATAGACAGAACGGTCGTTCGTTGGCCAAGGTAGCGTCGCATCTCTTGGCCGTACGCCGCTCTAAGCCACTTGTTGGACAGTATCATGCCGAAGAGTCCCCGGCTTCTGGATGCTAGCGAGTGGCCCTTCTCGACGAAGTACAGATACAGGTCCGCTGCCGGGTGGTACTGGTCGTACAGCGACGCCAGGAATGGTTTGAGGTCCCTTATCGCTTCCTGCCGCACGTATGGGGGATTGCCAGTCACGCAGTGGAAGCCACGTGATTCCTCAGGCTTCAGCGCTCTTGGGTCGAAGAACACTTCTGGGAATTCGAGTTCCCAGTGGAAGAAGCGTTTGGCCTTGGCGATGGACTGGGCTTGCTTGAACCAGGGCTCGCAGATCAGGGCGCCCCACGCGGCGGGGGTGCCACTGAGCGATGCGACAGCCTGGGAGTACTCGGCAATGTGGATCGGGCAGCCGAAGTAGGGGGCGAGCCACAGGTTTGCGACGGCGCGGTAGCGGTCGCGGGCGGCGTCCATTTCGCGGTAGAGGCGGTCCTTCAGGTGGGCGTCCTCGGCGGTGGCGGAGGGGCGCTCGACGATCTGGCGGAAGGTGTCGAGGAAGCCGCTGAGGTGCCGGGTGGTGAGGGCCTCGGCGAAGCCGAGGACGCGCTGGCCGGTGGTGTCGCGCTGGGGCCTGCCGCGCCTGTCGGCCTCGGGCGGCGGGGTCATGAGGTCCTGCTCGATGCGTCCGCCAATGAGGGAGTTGCCGCAGCGCAGGTGGTGGTCGAGGAAGGAGAGGGCCTTGTCGCGGCTGACGGTGTGGAGCCAGAGGGAGAGTTTTGCCAGCTCGACAGCGAGGGGGTTGAGGTCCACGCCGTAGAGGCAGCGCTCGACGACGAGGCGTTTGTAGAAGACCTGCGGGTCCTCCTCTGCCATGAGCGACAGGGGCAACAGGTTCGGGTCCGTGGCCATGGCGAGGGAGAGGAAGTCGGCAGCGCCCACCAGGAAGTGGCCGCTGCCCATGGCGGGGTCGAGGATTTTGAGGTCGAGGTAGGGGGCGAGCAGCTTCCACTTCTCGGCCTCGATGGCGCGGTCAACCTGGGCCACGGCCCCGTTGCGTGGCGACAGGCGGCCCGCCTGTCGTAGGTCTTGCTCGACACGCGAGCCGCGTGTCGCTACGGGCGAGCCGTTTGTCGCTACGCCGACACGCGGGCCGCGTGTCGCTACGGGCGAGCCGCGTGTCGCCACGCCGTTCTCGCGCTCCTTGCGCAGACGCGCGAGCTTCCTGAGTTCGGAGTCCACCTGGGGCCGCAGCTCTTTGGCCTTGCCGGCGGCTTCGTCGGCCAGTGGGCCGACCGTGTTCTCGACGATGTAGTCCACGATGTACTTGGGCGTGTAGTAGCTTCCCGTGGCCTTGCGCTCGCCGCGGTTGGTGACGAGGTAGATCTCGCCGGCCCGGACGGAGCGGGGTGGTGCGCCTCGGATGGGGCGCGGGTTGGGCACTTCGCTCGCGGGCCGGAAGATTGGCTTGCCGTCCTGAGTGGTCTCGACCATTGGCCCGTCGGCGCAGCGGGGCTGAAGCTCGAGGAGGCCCTCGTAGATGGAGCCGAGGTGCTGGACGTCGAGGGTCGCATAGTCCACGTCGTTGGCGCCGGGCTGGTCCCAGCGTTCGCGCTGATAGGCGAGCATGTCGATCACGTGGGCCAGGCGGTCGTCGGCGATCTCCCAGCGTGTGGCTCCCGGCTGCGGGGTGTGGGCGATGTGCGGGTGTTTCTCTGGGCTGAACAGGCCGCCGTTGTAGGCGGGGACGTGCGCCTGTGGGTAGCCCTGGTCAATCAGGCGGAAGAGGTCGGACAAATGGTTCGGGCGTGGTCCGTTTCGGACACCGTTAGGCGGCGGCCGTCTCGGCCGCTGAGTGGGCCACGGGTCTCCAGCGCCGCGCCCCGAATCGTCTCTGGGCGTCGCTCTGCATGTGGAATTGCCAGAAGGAC
>VGYV01000592.1 GCA_016872855.1 Planctomycetota bacterium | reverse complement strand
CTGGGGCGCCTGGTGGATCCAGAACAGCTACGGCACCACCTACTGTGCGCTGCCCTTCTACACTGAGCCATTCGTCACCTTCCTGGGGAACTCCCACGACCTCTGGTTCAGCCAGATGGGCGACGGGAAGCGGAAGTGGAAGTGGCGCGAGGGCAGCCCCGAACTGGTCATCCCCGACGGCCAGCTCTGCGACGCCGCCTCCCCCTCCTGGTTCATCCCAAAGCAGGGAGACGGGCGGGTGGACATCCACGACTGGGGGATGGAGTTCACCGCCGCCGGACTCCTCATGCAGAGCGAGTTGCTCCTCATCAGCCGCGACGCCAAGGCCGTCGCCCGCTACCTGCCGATGCTCGAGCGCTGCGCGAACTTCATCGAGACCCGGCGCGACCCGAGGAACAACCTGTTCCTCGCCGGCCCGGCCGGCAACCTGCTCGCCCCCAGCTTCGCGGGCTGGAAGAAGCCCGACGGCACCTACGACAAGGCGTACCTGGCCGGCCTCTCGATCACCTACATCGCCGCACTCGACCGCCTCATCGAGGTCGAGCGGCTTGCAGGCAGCGATGAGAAGGCCAAGCTCTATGCTGAGCGCCGCGACCTGGCACGCAAGGGCCTGCCCCTGCTCACCACGGACGAGGGCTACTTCCTCAACTCCATTGACCCCGACGGCACGAAGCACGGGGTCTTCGGCGCGGCCAGGCACGGCTACTTCGAGGCATCGCCCAACCACGATGCCATCTGCTTCCGCGTGGCCGACGACGCGCAGGCCGAGCGGATCTACGCCAAGATTGCCTCGATTCCGGGCCTGCGCCCCCACAGCTTCATCCTGCCCAACCACCCCTCCTACGACGACATGTACGAGCCGCTCCACGGCATCTGGGCCTACGGCACGTGGGTCAACGGCGGGCACTGGTCCACCTGCGAGGCGCGGATGGTGATGGCCTACTACCGCCTCGGCAAGCACGAGGACGCCCGCCGCTCGATGCAGCAGCTCCTCACCTTCGCACGCAAGTTCCGCATGGACAACCCGCTCACGAAGTGCGGCAGCGACGTCTACCAGCCGCGCGAGCCGATCAACCTCTGCTACGACACCTTCGGCCCCGCCGCCGCTCTCGTCCGCGGCCTGTTCGAATACCTCTACCGCGCCGACGGCCTCACCCTCCTCCCCCACATCCCGCCCGGCATCACGAGGCTGGAGCAGCACTTCCCCATCCGCTTCGGCGCCAAGCGCCTCTACCTAGCCACCGTCGGCTCAGGCGCGGTGACAGGCGTCCTCGTCAACGGCAAGCCGTGGGCGAAGTTTGACGCCAAGTCGGTCTCGCTGCCCTACGCCGAGACGCCCGACGAGGCGGCGATCACGATTGCCCTGGGCGATGCAAAGGCGGAGCCATTCGCGCCGCGCAAGCCCGAGGCAAAGCTCCCGCCGGTTGCCCGGCTCGACGAGAAGCCGCTCGACCCGCGCCGCTTCCCTGTCATTGTGAAGAACCAGTTGCCCCTGCGCATCGGCGCCGACAGCAACGGCAACAACCGCTTCCTCGGTGACATCGCCCAGCCCCAAGTCTACAAGAAAGCCCTGAGTGCGACCGAGGTGGCCGAGCTAGCTGCCGGCAAGCGCCTGAAGGGCGAGGATGTGGACCTGGTCGGCGACTGGTCCTTCGGGGACCGGAAGGGGAACGCCTTCGCCAACCGCGCAGCCGAGGAGTTGGCCGCGAAGGTCGTGGGGGAGGTGGAGACCACCGATTCGCCCCACGGCAAGGCGCTTCGCATGGCGGGCAAGGGCTACCTGGAGGTGCCACACCACGCCAAGCTCGACCTCACGACGGGCGTGACGCTGGCAGCCTGGATCTGCCCAAAGGCATTGCCGGTCAGTGGGGCGCGGATTCTCGACAAGGGGACCGCCGGCGGTTCGGACGGCTATATGCTCGACACCCATCCCCACAACTCGCTGCGGATGATCGTCGAGCGCGGCACGTTGAGCCATGATGCGAAGCTCAAGCCCGATGAGTGGGTCCACGTCGCTGCGGCCATTGACGCCGATGGCTCGCAGGCGCTCTACGTGGACGGCAAGTGTGTCGCCTCGCACAAGCGCGATGCCGGGCCGGAGCTTACCGGTCTCAATGACCGGTTGGCGAAGCTCCGCAAGTTCCACGAGCGCCTGGGGAGCGCAGGACTAGCGGACAGCTACGAGGCCGCCCACGCCCGCCTTGCCATCGAGGCGGCGAACGCCTTCAATGAGCGGTTGCGCCTCCTCGCCGACGGCAAGCTTGCGCCGCTGCCCGAGCCTTCCGCCTATGCCGCCGACAAGTGCTACCTGGCCACCGCCGCCAGGCTTTGCGACGGCCTGGCCAAGACCATCGCTTCCTACAAGGGGTCCGACGATCCCCACAGGAAACGAGTCCACCAGCTCTGGACTCAGGAGTAAGGGACCGCCCATGAGCGCCGCAGAAGCGAAGACCCAGCGTGTCCTCGCCGCCCTCAACCACCAGGAACCCGACCGGGTGCCGGTCGGGGAGTTCTTCTGGACCAACTTCCTCAAGCGCGTGAAGGCCGAGTGGGGCAAGGGCGATGAGTTCAACCCCTACGCCCACTGGGACCTCGACATGATCGTGCTCGTGCCCAACATGGACCCGCACATCACGGGCATCACGGTGCTTGAGGACACGGTCGAGCGGCGGCTCGTGAAGACCGGCTTCGGAGCGACCATCGAGCAGCGCGCCGACTACCCGATGCCTCACTACCTCGACTTCGAGACAACGAGCTACGAGCAGATTGACGCGCTGGAGTTCGACGATCCGGCCGACCGGCGCCGCTACCACGCGGCCATCAACGACCAGATCAACTCCGTGGGCGACGCGCTCGGCCTCGGCTACCCGTCCTTCGTGGACCGCGTGAACGCTTGTGCCAAGGACTTCTGCGTGTTCGGCTCCGTGTGCGAGCCGCACGAGATGCTCTGGCGCATTGTGGGCACGGAGAACGCCCTCCTCAAGCTGGCCGAGGCGCCGGGGCGGATGGCACGCTTCATCCAGCGGCTCGGTGACTTCCTCGTGGGCATCGTCGAGGGCCAGGTCGCTGCGGTGGAGGGGAAGCTCAGCGGACTCTACATCTGGGGCGACATCGCCTACGACAAGGGGATGTTCTTCAGCCCAGCCTACTGGCGAGCGGTTTACAAGCCCCAGCTCATGCGGCTGTGCGCCGTCGCCCACGCCCACGGCCTGAAGACCATCTACCACGGCTGCGGCAACGCCTCGCCCGTCTTCGAGGACATGGTCGAAGTGGGTGTGGATGCTTACAATCCGCTCGAGGCCAAGGCCGGCCTCGACGTGGTTGACCTCAAGCGCCGCTTCGGCAAGCGGTGGGCGTTCAACGGCAACATCGACGTCCGCGTCCTCGCCACGAACGACAGCGGGGCTGTCCGCCGCGAGGTGCTCCGCAAGCTCAACGCGGCCAAGGGGGGCGGCTACATCCTCCAAAGCGACCACTCGATGCCCGACAACGTCGCCCCCGCGACCTACGACTACGTCATCCAACTCGCCCGCGAGCACGGCCGCTACCCGCTGCGCCTGGGCGAGTTCGACGAGGCCATCTGAGCTCGATCGATTCGATCGGTCCGATCGGTCGGAGCCGTCGGATCTGTCCTTTCCTGGAGAAGCCCAATGCAGCGCTTCGGCATGGTCATCAAGGTGAAGCCCGAGAAGCTCGAAGAGTACAAGCGCCTTCACGCCGCTGCGTGGCCGGGGGTGCTCAGGATGATCGGGGAGTGCAACATCCGCAACTACTCGATCTACCACAAGGACGGCTGGCTCTTCAGCTACTTCGAGTACCACGGCAGCGACTTCGAGGCCGACATGGCAAAGATGGCCGCCGACCCCACGACGCAGCAGTGGTGGGCCGTCTGCAAGCCCTGCCACGAGCCGCTGCCCACCCGCGCCCAGGGCGAATGGTGGGCGAACATGGAAGAGGTCTTCCACTGCGACTGATGCGCTGTCTTCAATCGTCCTCGTCCTCGTCGTCGTCCTCGTCCTCGATCTTCTGCCTCCTTCCGGGGACCTGCTATGACCTCTCGCGATCGCGTGCTCACTGCCTTCGACCACCGCGAGCCCGATTACGTTCCGCGCTGGTGCGGGGCCTCGCCCGGCTTCTGGGAGAAGGCGAAGCGCGAGCTGGGCATCGCCGATGACGAGGCGCTCCGCCAGCGCTTCGGCGACGACTTCCGCCGCGTCTCAGCCCGCTACGCCGGCCCCGAGTTCCCCCTCTCGCCCGGCGCCACCTGTCGCACCCCCTTTGGCGTCGAGCGGCACGGGATCGGCTACGGCCAGCCCCTCAGCCATCCCCTTGCCAGCGCGACCCTCCGCGGCGTCCACGACTACCCGTGGCCCGACCCCACCTGGATGGATGTCTCCCATATCCGCGCCGAGGCCGAGGCCTGGGGCCGCCGCTACGCCATCCTGGGCGGCGACTGGTCGCCCTTCTGGCACGACGCGATTGACCTCCTCGGCATGGAGAACCTCTACCTCAAGATGTACGACGAGCCGCCGCTTGTGGACGCCGTGATGCAGCACCTGGTGGGCTACTACGCCGAGGTGAGCCAGCGAGTCTTCGACGCAGCGGCCGACGCCCTCGACATCTTCTTCATCGGGAACGACCTCGGGGGCCAGACCGGGCCGCTGCTCAGTCTCCCGCTCTTCGAGCGATTCGTCCTCCCGCACCTCAAGCGCCTGACTGACCTCGGCCACGCCTACGGCCTGAAGGTGACGCTCCACTGCTGCGGCGGCTTCGCGCCCCTCATCCCATCGCTCATCGAGGCGGGCCTCGACGGCCTCCACGCCATCCAACCCAGTTGCGCCGGCATGGACCTCCGAACCCTCAAGACCGAGTTCGGCAGCCGTATCCTCTTCAACGGCTGCATTGACTCGCATCACGTCCTGATCGAGGGCACACCCGCCTCCGTGCGGGAGCGGACGCGCGAGGTGGTGGGGATCATGAAGCCCGGCGGCGGCTTCGTCGCGGGGGCGAGCCACGACTGGATTCTTGAGGAGACCCCCGTCGCGAACGTGGCAGCCATGTTCGACACCGTCCGTGAGTATGGTAGGAGCGAGTGACGAATGGCGCGAACTCTAAATAACTCGCCACGATTCTGAATCAATGTGGGCGGGGCCTCTGCGCCCCGCGACACCCTGCGCGGGGCAGAGACGCCCCGCCCACAGGCCTGCG
>VGYV01000591.1 GCA_016872855.1 Planctomycetota bacterium | reverse complement strand
ATTGCCGGCGTGGGGTTGGGCGTGGAGACCAGGTAGGCGCTGCCGCCGCGCTCCCGCAGCGTGTTCTTGAGGAGGAGGCGCGACCGCTCGATGGCCTGGTCGGGCACCTTGAGGCCCGCGGCGAGGGCCGTCTTGAGGGCCATGAGCTGCCAACTGGAGACTGACAGGTCGCCCTCGTCCTTCGGCACGGCTCCGCCGTAGCGGAAGCCGCCGTGGTCGGGCTGGACCTTGCAGATGTAGTCTATCGCCATCTGGGCCCTCCTGGCAGAGAATGGGGACCTGGTGAGCGCGTGTGCCTCTGAGACGGCCATCGTGGCGATGCCCTGTTCGTAGAAGGTGTTCCAGCGGAAGCTGCCGTCGTCCTTCTGGTTCGTCGAGAGCCACCGGAGGCCGTTCTCCAGGGTGGTCATGAACTTGCCCTTCGTGTGGGTGTAGCCCGCCCCCAGGAAGGCCAGGAGCGCCAGCCCGGTCACGCCGACATCGAAGTTGCCGCTCCCGCCCCACCTCTTGCAGTCCCAGCGACCGTCCTGCTCCTGAGCCAGTGCGAGCCAGACGAGGCCGGCCATGGCGGCGGACTCGGCGTGGCGGTTAGTGCCTCCGGCGCCGCCGGGGGCTTGCCCTGTGCCGAACATCCTGCGGTTGGCGTAGATGCCCTCCGGCTTGGGGGCCGGCTCCTCGGGTTCCCCGGCCCGCAGCGGACCGCTCGCGGCCAGAAGCGCCACCGGCAGGAGCCAGGCGGCCGGCAAGGCGAGGCGTGTGTCCCAGCGCATCGTCGCGTCCTCCATGAATGACCACAGGACCGCAACGTTCCCCTCGCCCCCATCATAGCGGGCGTCAGCCCGTAGTCAAGCCCTCTCATCTTGGCCATTCTCGTCCCCCCGCTCCGCGGGGGGACCTGCTTGGCCAGGCGAGCGCTTGCCCCCTCTCCCTCGGGGAGAGGGTCGGGGTGAGGGTGCTTGTGTCCTCGCCAGCCTTGCGGAAGGCACCCTCACCCCGGCCCTCCCCGCAAGGGGGAGGGGGACAAGCCCCTCTCGCTGAACACGTACCCGCGGGGGGACGGAGCGGCGGACGCTCCGCGTCCGTTCGCGCCTGTGCCAGCGCCCAATGGCCGCGGAGCGGCCGGACCCTTCGTCCCCACGCAGAGCGTAGGGACGGGAAAGTGTTCTCACCGCGGAGCGAACGCGAAGGAGGTTTGGATGGGGAACGGGCAGGTGCAGCCGGAGCTGGCCTCGGGCACCAGGACGAGGCCGCCGGCAGGGATGATGTTGAGCCAGCAGCCGGGACGGCTGACGGTGGAGAGCTTGCTGGCCTTGCGGGTGCGGAGGTCGAACATGGCCGGGTTGCCCGCGCGGTAGAAGAGCTGGCCCGCCGAGGCCGACATGGTGCCGCAGCCGTGGCCGCCGCGGTCGAACTTCCAGTCCGGCAGCGGCTCGCCCGTTCTCAGGTCGTAGGCGCACGGCTCGGCGTAGAGGGCGCCGCCGGCGAGGACGGGGTGGCGCGTCTGCTCGCCGTGGTCGCCGCCGGGCTTGTGGCGGTTGTCCTGCTCGCGGCGCCAGCGGGGCTCGCCCGTCTTCGCGTCGAAGGCGAAGAACTCGTACCAGACCGTGCCGTTCTTGTTCTTCGAGCCCGTGAGGACAATGGTGTCCTGCGCAACGCTGAGGAAGACGACGTGCTGGAAGGAGCGGAGGTCCACGGGCTTCTTCCAGAGGGTCTTGCCGGATGCAGCGTCGAGGGCGACCAGTGAGGCGCCAGAGCCGAGGAGGAGGTCGAGCTTCATACGCCCGTCGGGGTCCTTTGCCGCCTCGGGGTTGCCGCTCTCCACGAAGTGAACGCGCCCATCCGCGATGGCGATGGTGGGGTCGAGGACTACGCCGCCGTCGTAGGCCCAGCGCTTCTCGCCGGTCTTGCGGTCGAGGCAGTAGAGGCTGTCGCTGGTGGCGATGTCCTTGAAGTCGCCGTACTGAATCTCGATGACGGTGCGGCCCATGGTGCGCAGCGAGGCGCCCTTCTTGCGCCCGGAGCCGAAGAGGGCGTCGCCAACCGTGGCCACGTAGCCCCAGGAGTGCTCGCCGCCCCCCTCGCTCGGCGGAACGGCGAAGCGGCGGACGACCGAGCCTGTGGCGACATCGAGGGCCACGCAGTCATCGAGGCCGACTGCGTAGAGCACGTCGTCGGTGAGGGCGAGGTAGCCACTGTCCTTGGGCGCCCCCAGGCGGCTGGAATCGGGCAGGTCGGCCTCCCAGAGGAGCGTGCCGTTGCAGGCGTCCACGGCGATGACCTTGTTGTAGGCGGGGACGAAGAGCCGGCCGTCCTTGGCGAGGGGCGGCACGGCGCGGTGGTGGCGGTCGGCCATCGGGTTGGGGCCTGGGGGGCCGAACCACTGGATGCGCATCTCGCCGCCGACAAGGCGGTCGCCGCTGCACGCGGTGTTGGCGGGGTCGGCGTAGAGATGCGTCCACTCGCCCGCGCCCTCGAGCGGCCCGCGGCGGGTGAGCGACGCGGACCCGTCGAGGCAGAGCGCTCCGCCCCACGGCTTCGCCAGGCGCGCGGCGTCGGCGGGCGCCGCAACGGACGGGTTCGTCACGCGGTCGAAGACCACCAGGTTGGCAAAGCCGCTGGGAAGCGACGCGAGCGGGCCGCCCTGGACGGTGGCCCGCACGCCATGCAGCCCCGCGGCGTCGAGCGCTCTGCGGGCAGCGGCGCGCTTGCCCGCGTCGTCCTCGATGCCGATGAGCGAAAGCTCCGTCAACTTGGCCAACTCGTAGACCAGGCGGCCCTCGCCGCAGCCGAGGACGACACCGAAGCCCTTCTTCACGCCTGCCTTCTCGGCGATCTCCTTCGCCGCGCGCTCGTGTAGCGGAGCAGGGGCAGGGGCCGAAGGGGCGCGGGGCAGAGACGCCCCGCCCACAGGGCCGAAGCAATGGATGGCGCCTGTGTCGGTGCTGACGAGGAGGCGGCCATTGGCGGCGGCGAGGCCGTAGGCCGTGCCCTCGACCTTGCCCGACCAGACAGCTTCGCCGTCTGCTGCACGGAACGCGGCCACCTCGCCGTCACCGCCCGCGAAGAGCGTGTCGCCGGCGAGGATGAGCGATCCGGAGTGGGTGCAGGGCCGCTTCCAGGTGAAGCACGCCTGCAAGCCCTTTGGGAGGTCGGCGAGCGCGGCCTTGTTGGCCTCGCGCTCGGCCTTCAGCTTCCTGCCCTCGTCGTCGTCGGCGCCCTTGCCGAGCTTCTTGAGCGCGTCCTCGATGGCCTTCTGCCGGGCGGCGAGCTTGCGGCCCTGGTCGAGGAGGCCGAAGTAGCGCACGCGGTCGAGGGCATGGACCTCGCGGCCGGTGAGAAAGTAGAGGGCCTTGTCGGTAGCGATGGCGCGGCGGGCGTTGAAGGTGGCCACCAGGCTCCCCGTCGCGGCGTCGAACGCCTCGACCTGGCCTGTCTTGCCCGGGCCGTTGAGGAGGAGGCCGCCGGCGAGTGCGGCATCGGTGCCGCCTGTACCCTTGGCGCTGCCCGCCGGCTCGCCGTCGCTGCGGCGGAACAGGGCGGGCGCCGTCCTGCCCGTCGGCACGTAGAGATGTGTGGCCGAGGCCAGGAGATAGCCCTGGGGCGACAGGTTGACGGGCCGCGGCTTCCATCGCGGCGAGCCGTCGCGCGCGTCCAGCGCCACGAGCGCGACGCCTTCCCACGGGAACAGCCCCGCGCCGGCGTACACGAGCCCATCCTCAACAAGGACGCCGGTCCGAACTGGGCAGGCGGAGATGAGCCGTCCATTGCCGATGAGCTGGCGGCCTTCGGGCGCGGCCCGATGCCTCCACACCTCGGCGCCGGTGGCTACTGCAAGGCAGTAGACCCAGCCGTCGTCCGAGCCGACGTAGACCTTTCCGTCCGCAACCGCTGGCGCGAGCCGCACGGGGCCGCCGGTGAGGAACTGCCAGCGCACCCGGCCCGTCGCGGCATCGAGGCAAACCACCTTGTCCTCGGCCGACGAGGCGAAGTAGACGGCATCGCCGGCCGCCGCAACGTGGAACGCGCGGTCATAGGTCACTCGCGCGGCCAGGTCGGTGAGCTTGTGCCAGTAGTCCACCTTGGCGGGCGCGGGCCACGCGGGCTGCGGCGCGTGGCGCGGGGTGTGGACCCACGCCTCCTGGAGCGGCAGGGCGAGCGTCTCCGCCGTGACGCCGCTGCGCTGGTTGTCGTGCAGATGCGTCGGCCAGTCGGAGCCAGTGGACAGACGACAGAGGACGGTGGACAGGCAGAGGACAGACGACAGACGGCAGACGGCAGAGGACAGAACAGAACGCGAGCCGTCCTCGGACTTCTGTCGTCTGCCCTCTGCCATCTGCCGTCTCCTTCTCGCGTGTCACGCGTCACGAGTCACGCGTCAACAGGATTCTCGCCATCAGCTCGGCCACGGTGAGCAGGTCGTGGCGGTTGTGCTGGACGATGAGGGCGAGCTCGCGGGCGTCGCCGGTGCGCACGAAGTCGTGGTAGGCCCGGCCGATGTCGGCCCCCGCGATGTCGCCCACGCGGTGGCGGCGGCACACGCAGCGCTCGAGGGTCTGGAGGCGGCAGTCGGGCAGCGTCTCGGCATAGCGGCGGCGAGCGGCGTGGAGGAGGTCGAAGTGGAGCGGCACCTCGGGCAGCGCGACCCCCGCCGCCGCCGCACGGGCGCGCAGCGACGGCACGTCGAAGGTCTTGCCGTTGAAGGTCACGAGGAGCCGCGCGTCGCGCGCCTCGTCCGCGAAGGCGTCCAGGATGCTCACCTCCTCGGCGTAGGAGCGGGCGAGGAACTGGCGGCAGACGAGTGCCCCGTCGCGCCAGGCGAGCGTGCCGATGAGGAAGACGACGGCGGTGCCGAGGCCGGTCGTCTCGATGTCCAGGAAGCAGGCGTCCTGTGGCGCGAGGGGCGGCGCGTCGGGCAGCGGCAGCGAGGCCAGGGCGCGGGGAAGGGCCTCGGCGAGGGCGGCGGCGTGCGCCTCGCTCGCCGTGGCGGGGCCTTCGATGAGGTAGAAGGGCGGGACGCTGATGCGTGGTGCCACGCGCCCCCGCACGCACTGTTCGAGGGGGATGCAGATGCCTGGGTCGGGCGGGACCGGGCGGGGCGCCTCGCGCGGCAGGTCGCGGCGGTAGACGATGGCGCCGGGCGGTGGGGTGTCGGCAGACGGCAGGGGGCAGACGGCGGACGGCAGAGGGGAGACGGCAGAGGGCGGACGGCAGTCGGCAGTCGGCAGTC
>VGYV01000590.1 GCA_016872855.1 Planctomycetota bacterium | reverse complement strand
GATTCGGCTCACCGGGGCGAGGACTGCCTGAAGGCAGGACTCCAAACGGGCCGCTCTCCTGGTTCGGAGTCCTGCCTTTAGGCAGTCTTTCAGCGATTCGGCTCACCGGGGCGAAGACTGCCTGAAGGCAGGACTCCAAACGGGCCGCTCTCCTGGTTCGGAGTCCTGCCTTCAGGCAGTCCTGGTGCCGCTGAGGGCGCCGCCGAGTCCTAGGGAGCCGCTTGGCTCTGGCTGAGGCTTGACGGCGGGCGGGAAAAGCGTATGATACGCGCGACAGGGGCTCGGTGGCCCCCTGGTGCCGCTGAAGCGGCGTCCGTTCTCACCCTGTGAGGAGTTGCCTGATGGGCAAGATACTGCGTGTCATCGGCATCGTGCTTATCCTGCTCGGCGGGTTCGCCACCATCTACGCCTTCGTGTGCCGCGCGCGGGCCTCGGGCGAGGTCGAATGCCGCCTCCTGACAAAGGAACGCTTGATCACAGGCGTCTACAAGAGCTATGGCCTCAAGGACTGCCTGGTGCCGCTGTGGCTGGCCAAGACCGTGTTCAAGAACAACACGAACGGGCGGATCACCAACCTGAAGTTCCGCTACAAGCTGGGCGAGTATGCCGACTGGTCGTCGTCGGATACTCATCCGGCGGTGGACCCGACCCAGACGGTGGTGGACCTGTATCACCCCATCCTAAGCAGCGCGTGCGCGAAGCTCACGAGTTCTGCGCCGGCCCGGCTCCAGATGGAGTGCGAGTACACCGACCCGTGCGGCGACAAGCAACAGATTCAGGAGACGAAGGACATCAAGCTCCTGGGCCGCCACGAGTTCATCTTCTCCGACATGACGGCCGAGGAGCGGACCGGGGCGTTCCAGGACGAGGATACCCTCTCGCCGCTCCTGGCCGCGTGGGTCTCGAAGGAGGACCACCCGGTCGCGCGCTTCGCCTCGATGGCCAACCGCAGGGCCGGCGGCCTGGGCGCCTCGACGGACGACGAGAGCTGCCAGAAGGTCATGCGCGAGCTCTACGAGATCATGCGCCTCATTGACATCCGCTACCAGCACCCCCAGGCGATGGCCGACCGGCAGATGTCCTACGACCTCAAGCTCGTGCAGAGCCTCCAGTACCCGCGCGACACAATTCAGAAGAAGAGCGGCACCTGCATTGACCTGGCCATCCTCTACGCCGCCATGCTCAACTCGGTGAACATCAAGCCTTACCTGGTGAGCATGGACAACCACTGCTTCCCGGTCGGCCAGAGCCCCAGCGGGCGGTTCATCGCCGTCGAGGCCACGGGCGTCGGCGGCGGGCCAGGAAGGTCCATGAACTTCGACCAGGCGGTCGAGGCCGGCATGAAGACCTTGGCCCAGGTGAACCGCAACGGGCGCTTCACGCTCATTGACGTGCGCGACTGCTGGATGAGAGGGGTGTCGAACCCCGAGCTGCCGGAACTCCCGCCCGACATCCTGGAGAAGTGGGGCATCGTGCAACTCGTCGAGGGCAGCGGCCCCACGGTCCGGCCGCCCGTGCGCGAGCCCGTGGACACCACGCCTCCCCCAACGGCAAGCCTTACCGGCCGCTGGGCCGTTACCATCACCGCCCCCAACGGGGCGACGAGCCAGGGGCAGTTCGAGGTCAATCACCAGGGCAACCAGGTGACTATCGTGGCCTCCTTCGCGTACCAGATGCAAGGGCCCGACGGGCTGGCGCACCAGTGCACCGAGCAGTACACCTTCGCCGGCACCCTGGCCGGGGCCAACTTGACGGCCCAATGCAACAACGCGGTCTGGACCCTCGACGGCCACCAGGTGCCGCCGCAAGGGCTGCCAATGCGCCTCACCGCCGTCGTGGCCGCCGGCGGCCGCTCCATGCGCGGCCAGATGAGCAACGCGATGGGCGCCGTGGTCACTGTCCAGGCGCAGCGTTGACGAACCCCTCTCCCACTTCTCGACTAGGAGATCCTCGATGGCACGCAAGCCGTTCAGCAGCGCGGTGGTGCGGGTGTCCTGCTGCCTCTTCGTGGCTGCCCTGGCGGCGCAGGCCGCGTTCGGCCAGATGGCGGAGACGTTCTACGACGGCACGTTCCGCATCAAGCCCAACGGCGACATGACTGCCACCAGGAAGTTCACCATGCCCATGCTCCAGTACCAGAACTTGAAAGACAACGTCTCGAACCTCTACCTGCTGCTGCGCGACACGGCCTCGGCTCGTGCCGACACCGAGGTCGTGGAGAAGGATGCCCGCTACGACGATGCGAACCGCACAGTCACCTTCACCGTCACTATCCTGGGCGCAGCCAAGAACATGGGCAACCACTGGGAGATCAGCGTCTCCAAGGGGTCCATGTTCAGCAACTTCAACGAGAAGGAGAACACCTTCTACTTCAGCGAGGCCGCCGGCACCTCGACAGGCAACATCCGAGGCACCACCAAGGGCATCCTGCCCCCGGGCGCCACGAACGCGAAGTGGGACGAGACGCGCCGCGTCATTAGCTACTCCTTGCCGGCCCCCCGCACGGTCATCAGCGGCCCGGTCATGCCGCTTCTCATCCCCGGCGCGGCCGGGGCCGGCGTTGGCCTGCTCCTCCTGATCGTGTCGTTCTTCGTGCGCCCCAAGGCGGCCCCGCTCTGGCAGCCCCCGGTGGCGCCGCCGATGCCGGGAAGGTAGCCTGTTCCTGCTGCGGAAGACACGGACAAACAAGTTTGTCCGTGGCACCCCCCGTTGGCTTGGGGATGGCCGTGGGTGCCCCGCCCAAGCTCGTGCCTGCCTAGCCAGGCGAGCGCCTGCCCCCTCTCCCTCGGGGAGAGGGCTGGGGTGAGGCTGCTTGTGTCCTCGCCGGCCTCGCGGAAGGCACCCTCACCCCGGCCCTCCCCCCAAGGGGGAGGGGGAGAAGCTCCTCTTTGCTCAACGCGTACCCAAGCTGGTTTGGGCGTGTTCGGGGGAGTGCCCTTTGTTGGCCCCTCGGCTCCTTCTTGCCGTCTGCCTGGCTGTGGTCGCAGGCCCCCTCCATGCCGCGCAGCCGCCCGACAAGGCATTGCCCGGCGTAGCGGGAGATGAGCTGGACGCTGCGGAGCGCGCGGGCACGGGCACCCTCTTCCGCCTCGTGGTGGCCGACAAGCCGGCGGAGGGCATCGGCCCGCGCCTCTTCTGGCGCAGCATCCCCGCCTACGTTGCCGCCGAGACCTGTCCCGTCCGCATCCAGGTCGGCGGCGACGACGCCATCGCCCCCCGCGAGGCCGTCGAGGAGGGCGAACTCGGCGTCCGCAGAACCTACCCGACCCAGGGGCGCAGGGAGCTGCGCGAGGGCGAACACGTCCTCAGCCCGGGCAACATCCCCATCGAGGTCAAAGGCGGCAAGGTTCAGTCGGCCCACCCCGCCATCCAGGTGGCCGAGGGCGAGGTGCGCATCCGCTGCGCCCCCGTGCGCTTCGATGCGGTTGTGGGCGGGGCGTCTCTGCCCCGCGTTGACGGCTCTCCCGTGCCCGTCGCCCTCTCCGTGCGCTACGGCCAGATGCCGCTCCTGCGCCAGGAGGGGAAGTTCAACCCCCTCATCGTCTGGCTGCCCGTGGGCGTGAGGTACAGCTCCACCCTCGGCGACTTCGCCGTGACGCCCGAGGGTAAGGTTGAGGGCCTGTCGCTCGCCGAGGGCGTAGCCATCGTCGGAAACGGCCTGCGCCTCACCGTCAAGCCTGTGGGCGGGGCGTCTCTGCCCCGCGCTGCGGCTCCGGGCGGCACGCTCTGGCTGGTCTCGCATCGTGGGCGAAGCGTCTTTGCCGAGCACGAGGAGGCCACGTTCGCCATCATCGTCTCCGAGGGCTTCACGGGCGGCGAGGCCGCCCTCACGTGTGGCACGGCTGGCTTGCCCAGCCGTGAAGGGGCGCGGAAGACACGGTCGGGCGAGCCGACCGTGCCACAGACGATGGTTCTAGGCAAAGTCGCTCTGCCGGCGGTCGAGAAGACGGGCTTCGATTCTCGGCTCATCACCATCCGCATGCGCGACATCCCGCCTGGCGACTACCGCCTGAGCGTCCAGGCGGGCGAGGCCAAGAGCGAATCCGTCCCCCTGACCATCGTGCCCTGGCACAGCCGCAGCCCCTTCTTCGTCCACACCATGAGCGGCTGCACGAGCTGCTGGCCCACCACCGACGACGGGCTAGCGATGCTCCGCAATGCGGGCGTGGAGATGGGCTCGTGCACGGGGCACACGAGCATCCTCGACACCAGGATGCCGAAGCTCGACGCCGAAGCGCTAAAGACCCTCGCCGGCCCCGCCGAGCTGGCCCTCCGCCCAGCGCCAAACGACCTGTTGCTGGAACGCCTGCTTCGCCACCAGATTCGCCTGATTGACCTCACGCCCCTCCGCGGGCCGGGGATGTACCTGGAGACCCTCTCCTACCACCACAGCTACAAGCCGTCCGTGGACCGCATGGTCCGCCACATGCAAGTCTTCACGCAGCAGACGGCCGACTACCCGTCCTTCTTCGGCGTCAACTACAGTTGGTTCCCCGCCCTCTTCGGCTACGCGGAGGGCGGGGTGCCGTGCGACGCCCACGTGGGCGACCGCAATCGCGCCCTGGCCGACGCCGTGGCCCAGGCCGGCTTCCGCAACCCCACGCGCGACGAACGAAAGTGGTACCACGAGAACAAGCTCTCCGCCGATCCTGCCTCCCGCGACAAGGCCATCAAGATCATGCAAGAGGCGGTGGACTACTGGCAGGCCCAGATGCGCCTCGGCTTCGGAGAGCACAACCGGCTCTACAACGAAGCTGTCCGTCAGGTGCGCCAAGGCGCCGTCTGCACGCTCTTCGAGAACGCCGGCCACGACGCAGGAAAGCCCACACGCTACCTGTTCGGGGACATGAACGCCTCCTGCTACGAGACCTACACTGACTTCGGCAACTGGCCGATGTCCGCCGCCTTCACCACCGACTGGGCGAAGGGCAACTTCCCCACCCAGCCCGCCTGGATCACCACCTGCTGGGGCACGTCGTCCGAGGGAAAGATGAAGGACCTCTTCCACGCCTTCGGGCGGGGCCTCGACGGCGGCGGCGTGCCCATGCAGGCGGACTTCGGTCTCGATGAGCTGGCCCGCCGCGGCACGGGCATGGCCTTCTGCGGCCAATACGGCGCCATCGCCACGCGAGCCACGCCGGACGCCCGCTTCGCCATCCTCGCCACCGACGCCGAGCAGGCGTTCGGCGACCGCACCTACTACGCCTACCACGCCCTCTACTGCCATTTGACGCGCCTTGATT
>VGYV01000589.1 GCA_016872855.1 Planctomycetota bacterium | reverse complement strand
TCGGCGCGCCCGACCGCGTGGGCGGCGCGGGCAGGACCCCAGAGGCCGCGCTCCAGGGCTACCTCGACTTCGTCCAGCACCACCTGGCGCGCGCTCCCTGGAACCTCCACGCCGCCCACTGGGAGACGCTCCACCGGGGAGCCCCTCGCCCCGCGCCCCCGCCGGGCGAGTGAGCGTCCGTCGCCCACGTTGTCATCCGGTTGAACTCCCAGCGAGGGCGCGCTATCCTTGCGTTGGACTTGCGGAGGGCCCGGAGACTGAGAGGCAGGGCAGTGGACGCGAAGCAGCCGAATGGCGGGATGCCTGTTTGCTCCTCCGGCCAGCGGCTCGGCGGCTTCGAACTCCTCGCGCGCCTTGGCCAGGGGAGCATGGGAGTGGTGTTCAAGGCGCGCCAGGTGAGCATGGACCGCCTGGTGGCGCTGAAGGTCCTGCCCAAGAAGCTGGCGCACAATGAGCAGTTCGTGGCGCGCTTCCTCCGCGAGGCGCGCTCCGCCGCTCGCCTCCGCCACCCCAACATCGTGCAGGCCCACGACGCGGGGTGCATCGGGGGCGTCTACTACTTCGCAATGGAGTACGTGGACGGCGAGACGCTCGAGGCCCTCCTGCGCCGCGAAGGCCCGCTGCCGCCCAGCCGCGCTCTGGCCATCCTCAAGCAGACGTGCAGCGCCCTCGCCGCCGCTCACGACGCCGGCGTCATCCACCGCGACATCAAGCCGTCGAACATCATGCTCGACTCGAAGGGCCAGGTGCGGGTGACCGACTTCGGCCTCGCCAAGCGGGTCGAGGGCGACCTCACCGTCACCGCCGACGGCCTTTCGCAATGGACAGCCGTCTGGGCCGCCGAGCACGTGAGGAAGCGGGAGGAGGGAATCGTCCTGTGCGGCCCCAATGCCTGGCCGTTCCTGTGGCGCAAGGAGCCGTTCCGTGGCGACTTCGCTGCCGAGTTCCACTTCTCGTATCTCCCCGGCGGCGAGGCGCTCAACTTCCACGCCATCCTGCGCATCGGCGAGATCATCGGGGGGAAGCAGGAGGCATTCCACGGCTGGGCCGTCGTGTTCCCCAAGGGCGACGGCATCACGCGGCTCGAGTGGCACGACGAGCGTGGGAAGACACACGTCCTCGCCTCGGCCCCCTACTTCGCGCCCGTGGCCGGCCGGCCCTACGTCCTGCGTCTGGAGAAGCAGGGGCAGGGGCTGCGGGTCTTCTCCAACGGCGGGTTCCTCCTGGAGGCTAAGGCCCCAGGCCCGCCCCTTGCCGATGCATCCTTCCGCCCCGGAATCCTTCAGGGCTACGCCGGCTCGCTCGTGCGGCGAGTCGCCGCCTGGCGGCTCCCCTGACGCCTTGCCGCTTGACCACCCCCAGCCAAGCTGCTACCCTGAGCGGCAACTCCCGGAGTCACCGAACATGCCCCACGACCGCATTGACCTGTCGTTGGTGAAGACCTACCACCTCGGCGAGCGGCGCAACCTGGTCAAGCTGAGCGACCTCGTCCGCCCCTGCCAGCCGCCGCCGCCCTTCGACCACCCCGAACTCTACCTGGTGGCCCGCGCCATCCGCGAGGCGCGCAAGCGGGGCGCGCCCGTCCTCTGGATGCTCGGAGCACACGTGGTCAAGAGCGGCCTCTCGCTCCTCGTGATTGACCTGATGCAGCGGGGCCTCGTCACCCACGTGGCAGGCAACGGGGCCGTCTCGATTCACGACTTCGAGCTGGCCCTCATCGGCGAGACGAGCGAGGACGTGCCCGACAGCATCGAGGACGGCAGCTTCGGCATGGCCGACGAGACGGGGCGCCTCATCAACGAGGCCGTGCAGGCGGGCGTCCGCGACGGCCTCGGCTACGGCGAGGCACTCGGTCGCCTCTACGCCGCCGACCCGCGCTTCAAGCACCGCGACGCGAGCATCCTCTATCAGGGCTATCGCTTCCGCGTGCCCGTGACCATTCACGTCACCATCGGCACCGACATCATCCACCAGCATCCCGCCGTTGACTTCGGCGCGCTTGGCACCGCGAGCGGGCTCGACTTCCGCACCTACTGCGCCACCGTGGCGAAGCTCGAAGGCGGCGTCTTCTGCAACTTCGGCTCCGCCGTCACAGGCCCCGAGGTCTTCCTCAAGGCCCTCAGCATCGCCCGCAACCTCGGTCACACCGTGAGCCACATCACCACCGCCAACTTCGACCTCTTCCCTCTCCGCGGCGACTATCGCGCCGAGGTGTCGAAGCACGACATCGAATACTACTACCGTCCCCGCAAGAACATCATCGTCCGCCCCGTCTCCCTCGGCGGAAGGGGCTACCACATCACCGGCGACCACAAGGCCACGATCCCCAACCTGTACCAGATGATCACGGAATAGGCCCGCGGAACACGCGGAAAGACGCGGAAGAAACACAAGAACGAAAGGAGAGAAGTGTGGCAGGGTTGCTCTACTCGCAGGACGCGTACCGCATCCTGGGCGCCTGCTTCGAGGTCTACAAGGAGAAGGGGTGCGGCTTCCTGGAGCCGGTGTACCAGGAGTGCATGGAGATCGAACTCGAGTACCAGGGCGTCCCCTTCGACGCACAGCGGCAACTGCATCTGACGTACCGCGGGAGGCAACTCCGCCAGAAGTACATCCCTGACCTGATCTGCTTCGACAAGATCGTCGTCGAACTCAAGGCCGTCTCCGAGCTGGCCGATGAGCACGAGGCCCAGATGCTCAACTACCTCCACGCCACAGGGCTGAAGGTGGGCCTTCTCGTCAACTTCGGTCACTACCCGAAGATCGAGTATCGCCGCATGGTCCTCACCGACGCAGGGAGGCCGCGGCGCGTCAGTGCTCGCCGCCGAGCGTGACACATGCGCATTCGGGCCCTGCTTGTCTCCTTTTTTCCGTGTCCTTCCGCGTGTTCCGCGGGCAAATCGCTTCCTCCGCAGGAGGAGTCCGATGGGGGTCACTGAACACGGCAAGGTTCTCCGCCTCGCCGCGGCGCTTGCGCTCTTCTCCCTGGCGGGCTGCGCGGGGGTTCGCTTCGGCCCCTTCGGCATCGGCGCGCACGCGGTCAGCGTCAGCCGATCCGTGTGGCTCAGCGGTGTCGAGTGGTGCCCGGACAGCCGCCACATCATCGTCGCGAAGCAATCCACGAGGGAGTCCCTATGGGTCTTCTTCCTCATCCTGCCGGCGCCCTTCGCGGCGGGCGAGAACTGGAGAGAGACCCAATGCGGGGTGTACCTCGTCGACGCCACAGGGGCCGGCGGCGCTAGGTGGCTCGGCGAGGGGCGGGCACCCAAGGTCGCGCCCCGTGGGACCTTCGTGGCCTACACGTCCGACGGGGGCTCTGGCGAGCCGCCCGGCGCCTACCTGCGGCTCACAGACTACGCGGTCGGCAAGACATGGACGCTTGCCTCCCGGCTTGGCCGCTACAGCTTCTCCCCCGACGGGAAGTGGCTGACGTGGGACTCATGGGACTCACCGTCCTCTGCCTGGAAGGTCGTGGGCGTCGAGCAGCCTGAGCGCCCGCACATGCTCGCGGCGACCGAAGAAGACTTCAAGCGAACCGACTGGTGGCCGCAGGGCGACGGGTACCCATCATGGGCCCGTCCCTGGGAGTGGGGCAGCGACGGGGCCTTGTACCGCACGGTCCGCTGCGCGGAAGAGGAGCAGAAGCCGGCTCGGCGCCGGTGGGTGCGCCTCGTGCCCCCCGACTGGAAGGTGCAGGAGATCGGCCTCCTGCCGTGGCCGCAGGAGGTGCCGGCCCCGGTGAGAGGGGTGAGGGGCGAGCGGCGTTGGGTTCGAGCGAGCACTGGCCGCGACGCGCGCCCATCGCCGGACGGCACGATGTGGTTCTGGACGGACACCACGAGCTGGCGGTTCCCTTACCTGTCGCTCATACTCCCGACGTGGGGATTCGCCGCCGGCGATCTGTATGTGGAGTGCGCCGATGGCACGGGGAAGCGAAGAGCAGCGCGTTTCCTGCCACGGTGGTGACCACAGGCTGCCCTGTTTGCGGCCGCTGGCCGCTTTCGTATATCCTGCTTCCGCGTTCTTCCGCGTGTTCCGCGGGCAGTGTCTGGAGACCTCTGATGAAGCGCAAGCGCCTGGAGGAACTGCTGGCTGCCTTCCCGTCACGGCGGGTGGGCATCATCGGCGATTTTTGCATGGACATCTACTGGCACGCGGACATGACGCGGTCGCTCCTCTCGCGCGAGACGCCGCACTTCCCGCGCCCCATCGTCGCCGAGAAGTTCTCGGGCGGGGCCGCGGCCAACGTGGCCTGGAACCTCCGCGAGCTGGGCGTGGGGGCCGTGCTGCCAATCACGATCTTCGGCGACGACTGGCGCGGGCGCGAGCTCAGCCGCGTCCTCGAAGCCCTCGGGGTCGACCTCCGCCACGTGGTCCACGCGCCCGATCGCGTGACGCCCGCTTTTGCCAAGCCCATCCTCCACGGCTTCCACTCCGAGCAGGAGGATGCGCGGCTTGATTTCGAGAACGCCACGCCCGCCTCGGAGGAGCTGGAGGATCTGGTCCTCGCCAACCTGGCCGAGGCGATGCCCAACCTCGACGCGCTGCTCATCGCCAACCAGATCAACAACAGCCTCATCACCGCGCGGGTGCGCAAGGGCATCCTTCGGCTCGCGGCGAAGCACCCGAGGGTCGTGGCCATCGCCGATTCGCGGAACGAGATCGGCAAGTTCCGCGGTGTCATCCTCAAGCCGAACGAAATCGAGGCGGCCCGCGTCTTCCACCCCGGCATCGCCCCGGCCGACATCACGGACGCCGTGATCCACGACTGCGGCCGCCGCCTGAGCCTGCGGGCGCGAAAGCCCGTCTTCCTCACTGTTGGCGAACGGGGGACGTTCGTCTTCGACGGCGAGCGCTGCGACCACGTGCCCGGCTACGCGGTCGAGCCGCCGATTGACATTGTTGGGGCCGGCGACACCTTCATCGCCGCCCTGGGCGCTACGCTGGCCAGCGGGGCGAGCAACGTCGAGGCGGCCGAGCTGGCCTGCCTGGCCGCATCGGTCACCGTCAAGAAGATCGGCATCACCGGCGCCGCAAGCCCGGAGGAGCTGCTTACGAGGCACAGCGCCCCGCCGGCAAGAGAATGTTGAATGTTGGTAACACTTCAGCCGAGTGAAGTGGAGGTTTGGAGTGCGGCCTTTAGGCCGTATCCTGCGCCCCAGATACGGGCTAAAGCCCGCACTCCGAACTCGGCGCGCCATCCGAGGGCGACGGTTGGCTCTCCACTTCATTCGGCTGAAGTGTTACGA
>VGYV01000588.1 GCA_016872855.1 Planctomycetota bacterium | reverse complement strand
CCGTCGGCGCACACGCCCTCGCTCGCGGCGCACATATCTCCGGCGTCCGGCTCTGGGAAAAAAGCGTCGTGGACAAGTACGAGGAGCACCGCCTCAGCAAGGAAGCCCCCCATGCGAAAGCCTAAGCTCCGCGAACTCGCCGAGGCGATCAAGTCCTTCTTCACCGGCCCCTACACCAACACCAAGTTCCCCGCCGAGCTCACCCCGGCCTTCCCAGCCTACCGCGGCCAGGGGCAGTTCGACGAGGACGCCTGCGTCGCCTGCGGCGGCTGCGCCCGCATCTGCCCCTCCAAGGCCATTGACGTCGTGGACCAGCCCCAGCTCGACCCGCCCACGCGCACCATCGTGCGGCACGACGACCGCTGCGTCTTCTGCGGCCAGTGCGAGGCCCAGTGCCTCACCGAGAAAGGCGTCCACCTCACCAACCACTACGAGCTGTCCACCCTCGACCGCTCGACCTGCGAGGTCTCCATCCAGAAAGAGCTGGCCCTCTGCGAGGTCTGCGGCGCCGTCATCGCCCCCAAGGCCCACCTCCGCTGGGTCGCCCGCAAGCTGGGCGCCAAGCGCTTCGCCAACCCCACCCTCATCCTCACCGCCGAAGGCGCCCTCCAGCTCGTCGGCCCCGAATCCGCCCGGCGGCCCGACGTCCCGCTCGGCCGCAGCGACATCGTCCGCGTCCTCTGCCCCAAGTGCCGCCGCGCCGTCGTCGTCTCCGAGCTCTGGGGCTGACCCCTCGGAGTCCCGCCCAGTTCGTAGTCCCGCCTTCAGGCGGTCTTGACTCGTTCGGAGTCCCGCCTTCAGGCGGTCCTGACTCGTTCGGAGTCCCGCCTTCAGGCGGTCTTGACTCGTTCGGAGTCCCGCCTTCAGGCGGCCTTCGCTCCCTCTCGGGCCTGTACAATGAGCACCTCCCTCGCCACCCACCTTCGCCGCGCCTGCTCCCTGCCCCTCGCCGTCGTCGGCATTGGCAACCCCATGCGGGGCGACGACGGGGCCGGCCCCGCCATCGTCGCCGCGCTGCCCGACGCCCCGGACCTCGCCCGCTTCGACGCAGGGATGGCCCCCGAGAACTGGCTCGGGCCAATCGCCCGCGCCCAGCCCCGCACCGTCCTGGTCGTGGACGCGGTGGACACGGGCGACCCCCCCGGCACGCTTCAGCTTCTGCGGCCCGACGCCGTGGCCGGCGGCGGCGTCTCCACCCACGCGCTCCCGCTCGACCTCTTCCTCCGCACGGTCGAGGAGCGGTGCGGCGCCCCTTGCCTCCTCCTGGCGATTCAGCCTCAGACGGTTGAGATGAGGGAATCCCTCTCGGCCCCCGTGCAGCGCGCCGTGCGCCGAGCGGCCCGCGCCATCGCCTCGCTCACTCGATCTCCACGGCGCAGCCAGCCGCCGCCGAGGCGTAGATAGCATCGGTGATCTGCTGGATGACCAAGGCGCGCTCGAGCGAGGTCGCCGGCGGGCGGTCCTCGCGGATCGCCGCAGCGAAATCGGTCACCGGGCCGGTGCGGGTCGGGGAGCCGTCCTCCTCTGCCTGCCAGAGCGTCTGCGTTGTGGTGCCCTGCGCGGCCGTCGTGTCGTCGTGCACGATGGCCTTGGGGCTTCCCCAGGTCATCTTCAGGGTGAGGGAGCCTTTCGTGCCGATGATCTGCCAGGCGTCCTCGGAGTGGGCGGGCATGTACTCGCCCCGCTCGATGCTGAGGACGGCGCCGCCCTCGCAGCGGACGAGCGCGATGTAGTACGTCTCGGCGTCGGAGCCGGGCGCGATGTGCGACTCGAACTGCGGCGGCACGGTCCACGTCTGCGCCACCGCCAGCCGCGGCTTGAGCGACCAGCCCGTGATGCCCAGGAGGTAATCGAGGTCGTAGCAGCCCCAGTTGACCAGGTAGCCGCCGCCGTTGAGCGCGCGGGTGAGCCGCCAGTCGGGCCGCGGGGCCTCGGGCTTCGGGCCGCAGGCGGCCAGATTGCGGCAACGGACGACCCGCAGGTCGCCCAGGGCGCCGCTGGCGAGGAAGTCGGCAGCCACCCGCGCTCCCTCGAGGAAGCGGAAGCGCGACGAGCAGCACGCGGCGACGAGCCTGCCCCGCGCCGCGATCATCTGCCGCACCTCGCCCGCGTTCATCGCCACGGGCTTCTCCACCAGCACGTGCTTGCCCTTGGCGAACGCCTGGAGGGCCAGCTCCGTCCGCTTGCCCGTCGGGAACGCCAGCACCACCGCCTCGACCTCCGGGTCGTCGAGCAGCTCGGCCCCGCTGCGGTAGACCCGCTTGGCCTTGAACTTCTCGCCCGCGGCCCGGCCACGTTCCTCAATGAGATCGGCGACGGCCACCAGCTCGATGTCGGGCGATGCGGCCGCGGCGGCCATGTGCGTCGGCCCAATCACCCCGCAGCCCACGACTCCCAGGCGAACAGGATTCATGCAAGCGCTCCTTTGGTTATCTCGGTTGTTCCGCTCGACCAAGCGGGTCGCATTATGCGCACCGCGGGCCGAGAAGTCAATACTACACTATAGACTTCTGGCCGAAAAGTCGCCACCAAGCCCCCGCCACCGGGTGCGTGTAATCTCCTTCGGCACATCGTGTTCCGGGAGTTGCGTGCGACCATTCCCCGCGCGCCCGGGCGCCGGATCGGGCGATCTTCAGGTCGCAAGAGGCCACGGAGAGGAGGATTCCACACTTGTTCAAGTATGGAATCTTTCTTCCAGGGGGCGTGGGATGCCTAGCGGCTTCGTGTCCAGAAGTTGCCGCGCCAGCCGAAGCCGGTTGCACGCACACCCTCATAGACGCACGGAGTCTCCTTCGGAGCGCCCTGCTCTGGGGACTGAGCAGGACACTGCCCACCGCGCGCATGCTCCGGTTGGGGCGATCTTCGGTCCCCAAAGGCGGCGGAGACCAGGCTTCCATACTTGTTCAAGTATGGAATCCTGCCTCCAGACGGCACAGGGAGTATGGTGGCTCTCGGCGGAACAGGCGACGCGGCCGCCGAAGGAGATTACACGCGCCCCCTGCCACCTTGCATCCCGCGGCCCAGACAGAAGGGGGCATCCCCTTTCCCGAGCCCCGGGAACGCCGTTGCCTCGACCGCAGAAGACGCGGCGCGCTCGGCAGTCGCTTGACACACGCGGCGGAATGACTATCCTACCGTGGTGGGCGCGGCAGGCCGCGCCAGAGCGTGGCGTGTGTGTTTCCCCACCACCTGGCTCGGAGGAAGGCGTATGAGACGGCTGTGCAGCGGCTGGGTCCTGGGGCTCGTCCTGGCGGCGGCGCAATGGGCCGCCGCGGCGGAGACGAAGGCGGAGTTCCCCCTCAAGGACGCCGACATCTGGGTGATGGCCGGCGACAGCATTACGGCGCAGCACCTGCACTCGAACTACTTCGAGGCGTTCTGCTTCGCACGCTACCCGAACCTGAAATTCGCCTTCCGCAACTCGGGCGTGGGCGGCCACACCATTCCCAGCACCCTGGCCCGCTTCGGCTACGACATCGAGGCCTGGAAGCCCACCGTCGTCTCCGTCGAGCTGGGGATGAACGACCAGGGCTCCACGCCGACCGAGAAGTTCGTGGCGAACATGGGCACGATGGTCGAGCGCATTCGCTTCGTCAAGGCGCGCCCCGTCATCCTCTCCGCCAGCCCCATCAACAACGGCGACACGATGGCCAACCTGGGCCGCAACAAGCGCCTCGACGAGTATGCCACCGCCCTCAAGGGCTTCGCCGCGAAGGAGAGCATCCCCTACGCCGACCAGTTCCACGCCCTCCTCGACATCTGGGGCGCCAACAAGCCCAAGGAGTCGCTGGCCAACTCCATCGCCCTCCTCAAGCAGTTGGCCCAGGACGACACGGTGGCCGGCGCGGAGCACCTGCGGGCCTTCCTGGCCGCCCAGGAGAAGAGCCCGACCCGGCCCGTCTCGATGCAGGGCGACCCCGTGCACCCCGGCCCGCCGGGCCAGCTCATGATGGCCGCCGCCCTCCTGAAGGAGCTGGGCGCCGATGGCTTCGTGAGCTCCGTGGCCCTCGACGCGAGCGGCAAGGTGTTGGAGGCCAAGGGCTGTGAGGTGGATGCCGTCAAGGCCGAAGGCGGGAAGCTCGATTTCGACCGGTTTGATGAGCGGCTGCCCTTCCCCATCCCGGACGACGCCCGCGCCGTGCTGCCGCTCTACCCGGTCATCCTCGACCTGAGCCAGTACACGCTGAAGGTGGCGGGCCTGAAGGCCGGCAACTACACGCTCAAGATCGGCGGCATCAAGACGGCCACCCTGGCCGCCAAGGACCTGGAGGCGGGCGTCAATCTGACTGTGTTCGGGCCAATCCCTCAAGACATGGGGGAGGTGAACCCCATCGTGGCCCAGGGGCGTGCGATCCTGGCGGCGGTCTCGGCCAAGGAGAGCATCGTCAGCCAGTGGCGCGGGCTGTCCCGGAACGCCCACGCCCCCGGCGCGGCTCCTGAGTTGAAAGAGCAACTGGCAGCCCTCACGAAGAAGGTCGAGGAGGCCGACGAGAAGATCCGCGAAGCGGCCCGGCCGCAGAAGCTGCACTTCGAGCTGTCGCCGGCTCCCTGACCCCGCGGGTGGGGCAGGCATCCTGCCTGCCGGAGCCTTGCAGGCGGGACGCCTGCACCACCATTTGAATGGAAGGAGAGTGCATCGTGTCGAGTCGCTCACGGGGTGTGGTTGCCGTCGTGGCGTTGGCCGTGCTCCTCGCGGCCGCCGGGACCAGTCCCGCGGCGGAGGGGACAGTGAAGGTGTTCCTCCTCGCCGGCCAGTCGAACATGGAGGGCAAGGCGCCCAACAAGCTGTTCGACTATCAGGCCGAGGCGCCGGAGACGAAGGACCTCTTCAAGCACCTGCGCAAGGACGGAAAGTGGCTCGTCCGTGACGACGTGTTCATCAAGTTCCTCGACCGCCACGGCCCGCTCACGGTCGGCTTCGGCTCGCCAAACCGCACGGGGGCCGAGCTGGAGTTCGGCACCATGATGGGCGAGCACTTCGACGAGCCGGTGCTCCTGATCAAGGCCGCCTGGGGCGGCCACTCCCTCTACAAGCCCTTCCGCCCCCCCTCGGCGGGACTCCCGCCCAACGACGTGCTCGAGAAAGAGCTCGCCCAGGCCCAGGACCGCGTGAAGAAGAACAACGGGCTCTTCCGGATTCCTTGTGGGTAGCTACAATATGTAGTGGTCAGAGGAACCCTTTTACCTCCCTCAGCATAGGCATGGGAGATGCTCTGAACCAGAGCGGGCAACGTCTTCACCCTTGACGACCC
>VGYV01000587.1 GCA_016872855.1 Planctomycetota bacterium | reverse complement strand
TGCTGTCCCTCGCGAGCCACCTTCGCCACGGGTCTGTATCCCTCGCGGCACGGGGTGTGGAACAACATCTGCAACGCCCAGGCGATCAGCCGTGGCCTCAAGCCGGGCGTCCGCCTCTGGAGCCAGGACCTCGCCGAGGCCGGCTACCATCTGGCCTGGAGCGGCAAGTGGCACGTGAGCGTGGAGGAGACGCCCGCCAAGCGCGGCTGGCACGAGGAGCTGTTCGTCAGCGGCCACAAGCCGGCCGAGCACGAGACCCAGTGGCAGCACTACCAGAAGCTCGCCCAGCAGCCCGACCCGACCCAGCGCGGCGAAGGCCAGGCCCTCCGCCCAGGCTACGGTACCTACACCCTCTACGGCACC
Source organism: Planctomycetota bacterium (assembly GCA_016872855.1). Classification (GTDB taxonomy): domain Bacteria; phylum Planctomycetota; class PUPC01; order DSUN01; family DSUN01; genus DSUN01. The sequence goes on along the minus strand of VGYV01000587.1, from coordinate 4,896 downwards.
CGCGAGGACGGGAACCCCCACGATGAGAAGGCCGTCAAACTCGCCATCGAGGCCCTGCCCGGCCTCGCACGCCGCGGCAAGCCCTGGTGCCTCTTCGTCGGCCTCGCAGGGCCGCACGACCCCTACTTCGTCCCGAAGCGCTTCCGCGATCTCTACAAGCTCGACGATGTGCCGCTGCCGCCGAGCTTCGCGGACGACTTGGCCGACAAGCCGCGCATCTACCGCCGCATGCGCCGCACGGTGTGGGGCCAGATGACCGAGCGCGAAATCCGCGAAGGCATCCGCCACTTCTGGGCCTATTGCACCTACCTCGACGAGCTGTTCGGGAAGGTCCTCGCCGCCCTCGACGCCACGGGCCAGGCCAACGACACCCTCGTGCTCTTCACCTCCGACCACGGCGACTACTGCGGCGACCACGGCCTCTTCGCCAAGGGCATCCCCTGCTTCCGAGGGGCCTATCACGTTCCCGCAGTCATCCGCTGGCCGGCGGGCGTCCGCAAGCCGGGCAGCCGCGTGGGGCAATTCGTGTCCCTGGCCGACTTCGGCCCCACGTTCACCGAGCTGGCCACGGGCGCCGCCCCGGCCAATCTGACCGGCGCGAGCCTCGTCCCCTTCCTCCGCGGCGAGGCCCCCGCCACGTGGCGCGAAGCGATGTTCACCCAGTGCAACGGCGTCGAGCTCTACTTCACCCAGCGCTCCGTGACCACCCGCGAGTTCAAGTACGTCTTCAACGGCTTCGACGACGATGAGCTGTACGATCTGCGGACCGACCCGCACGAGATACGGAACGTGTCGGCCGACCCCGCCCACGCGGCGGTCAAGCGACAGCTTGTGCGGAAGCTCTGGCAGTTCGCCCACCGCGAGGGGGACACTGCCATCAACGGCTACGTCACCACCGGCCTCGCCCCCTTCGGCCCCGCCGAGGCGTTCAGGACATGACCGCCCAGGCACTTGATGTCCCGCCCGACGATTTGTGGGACGCCTTGGTGATCGGGGCGGGGCCGGCGGGGTGCGCCGCGGCGATTCGGCTGGCGGAGCAGGGCCGCCGCGTGCTCCTCCTGGACCGCCATCGCTTCCCCCGTGAGAAGGTGTGCGGAGATGGCCTGACCGCCGACGCGGTCGCCTGTCTCGCGCGACTGGGCGTTGAGGAGGCCGTTCGCCAGGCGGCGCACGAGGTTCCGGGCCTCGTGGCCTACAGCCCATCGAAGGTCGAGGTCGAGGTGCCCGCGCCCTTCCTCACGCTTCGTCGTGAGCGGCTGGACGCGCTCCTGGCCGAGCGGGCAGTGACGGCGGGCGCGGTGTTCCGCCAGGGCGAGGTCAGCGACGTGCGGGAGAGACTCGACGGCACCGTCGTCGCGGGCGTCGCGGGCCGCGCGGAGCCTGTGCGGGCGAGATTCGCGGCCATCGCCACGGGGGCGACGACGCGGCTGGCAAAGGGCCTCGGCCTGGTGGCCGGCGGGGCGCCCAGCGGCGTGGGCATCCGCTGCTACGTCCGTTCGCCGGTCGTGCTCGACCGCATGGTCACTTTCTACCCCGTCTGCCTCCTGCCCGGCTACGCCTGGGCCTTCCCGATGGGCGGCGGCGAGTACAACGTCGGCTGCGCCACGCTTCGCTGGCGGCACCGCGCGTGGAGGAGCCTGAGCCAGGCCCTGATGGCCGTTCTCGCCCAGTTGCCGCTGACACGGGAGCTGCTGGAGCGGGCCGAGACGGTCACGCCGCCCCGTGGGGCCATGCTCCGCTGCGGCCTGGAGGGCGTCCGACGCCTCGTGGTGGGGCGCATCGTCGCCATTGGCGAGACGATCGGCTCTACCCTCCCCTTCACGGGCGAGGGGGTCGCAATGGCTATCCGCACGGGCGAGATGGCCGCGGAGGCCATCGGCAATGCCCTGGCCGCCGACAGCCCGGCGCTCCTGAACGCCTACCCCGCGCAGGTCGAGGCCACGCTTCGGCCCCGCTACCTGGCCTACCGCGCCGCCCAGGCCGCCGCGGCCGTGCCCTGGCTCAACGACTTCCTCGCCCGCCACTCGCGCGAGGGTGGGGTCCTGCGTGGCCTTCTGACGGGCGTGGTCACGCCCGCTGCCTCCTCGCGCCGCCTTCGCCTCCTCCGCTGGGCCTTCCGCACCCTGGCCCGGTGGCGCTGATGTGCGTCAGGCGCCTGGCCCGTCATCCTGCCCACCTGGGGGAGTTCGGTTGTAAGCTGCGGCTAGCTAGAGACTTGTGGCCCTCAGCACTGGCGACAGACTGCCCCAGACGCTCCGCTCCCCCAGAGGCTCACTTGAGCCGCTCGCGCACTTGGCGGATCCTCTCGATGGGGCAGGCGGGGGGCATGACGCCGGCCGAGGTCAGGACGACGCCGCGGAGGGTGCCGGCCTCGGCAAGGTCGCGCTGGATGGTCTCGCAGATGGCCTCGACGGGCTGAAGCCACAGGACGGCGCTCGTGCCGCCGATAATGCTCGTCCTGGGGCACAGGCGGGCGCGGTCGGCCAGGGTGGTGTTGCCCACGGGCGGGCGGGTGAATGCCTCGATGGCGAGGGCGGGCAGCTCGCCGATGCGGGGCAGCAGGGCCTTCAGGTGGCCGCACATGTGGAGGACATGGCTCTTGCCGTGCTCGCGGATGAGGCGGCCATAGTCGTTCAGGTGCCGCCAGCAGTACCGCTCGAAGATGGCGGGCGAGAGCAGTGTGGTCGAGGTGTTCTCGACCGAGCAGATGTAGTCGTAAGCGCAAGCGGGAAGCATGGCTCGCAGGTAGCGCAGCCGCTCCTCGTGCATCAGGGCGATCAACTCGCTCATCTCGTCGGGGAAGTCGTTGAGGAAGAAGTAGGTGGCGTCGGGGCCGAGGAGGTGCTGGATGAGGTTCATGAGGGGCGAGATACCCATCGCGGTCATCACGATGCCGCGGTCGCCGACCTGGCGGAGGCGTTCGGCGCCGCGGGCAAGGGCGTCGGGCGCTGCCTCGAAGCGGTTGCCATCGAACAGGTGGCGGGCGGCGCGCAGGTCGGCCCGGGTCTTGATGGGGAACTCGATGGGATGCCAGGCGCGCGAGGCAGGGTCCGAGCGCTCGACGGTCGTGAGCGTGCCGTCAGGGGTGGTCTCGCGGATGGTGCGGTAGCCGTTGGTCTGCTCGACGCTGCGCTCGACGCGGGGGTTGGTGCAGGCCACCGCCACCCCGCCGCCGGCCATGTGATCGAGGTCAAGATAGTCGGCGAGTTCGAGTTCGCCCATCGAGCCGTAGCGCTCCTCCTGGAAGGCGAGATAGGACTCGCCGAAAATCTTCACCCAGAAGGGCAGGCGGTCCACCTCCTGGCAGCGGAGGGCGCGCTCGAAGCGTTCTTTGCGGGTCATGGGCGGCCCCCGATCTGACGGATCGGACGGATCGGGCCGATCTGGCCTACCAGCGCTACGGCACCAGCTCGATCTCAGAGACCACAATCCACCCGCTCGCCTTCGGCTCGGAGGCCGCGCCATGGACGCCGATGGTGAGGCCGGCGATCTCGTTGAGGTCGAGGCGGCCGTTGTCGTCCTTCGACCACGGGCCGAGCTTCAAGCGCCCGAACGCGATGTCGGCAATCGCCCACTCGGCGCTCGCCTCGGGGGCCTGCTCGGCGTAGTACTGCGAGTGGTCGCCGCGCTCGGTCACGGACACGAGCAGCCCCGCGATGCCCTCGGGGAGTCTGGCCTTGTAGACGAAGCGGATGCCGCGATAGCCCTCCAGTTCCACGTCCTGAAGCCGCAGCGTGGGCAGCACGAACATGTGCCGCCCGCCGGGGAAGGCGAACTCGATGCGCATCGAGGGCTGGCCGGCCGGACCATCCTTGGCGGGGGCCAGGCGGCACTCGGCGGCGGCGTCCTTGCCGATGGTCCAGGCCGCGGGGTCGCCGCACGGGAGCGGCAGGGGGGCGGTCGGCCGGTACGCCTCGCCGATGAAGGCCACGCGGCCCAGCTCGAGCGTGCCTTCGGCCGGGCCGTCGAGGACGAGGCCCAGCCAGACACGGTCGAGCTGGTCTCGGCGTGGCTCAGAGTCAGCGTCCTGCGCGAACTCGGCCCGGCGGAACCCGTCGAGTGGCAGGCGGGCCTCGGTCGCGGCTTCGGTGGCGAGGGGGGCGGCGCCGACCTTGAACCAGGCGCCGCCATCCTTCTCAAGCAGCAGCAGGGCCAGCTTCGGGCACTCGCCGTGGGCAAGGGTGAGGCAATACATGATGGAGAGGGCCTTTGCGGCCGCGGGGTCGCCCTGGGGCTTCCCCTCGATGACTACGAGGCGGCGCTCGGCGCCGGCCTTCGCGAACCTCAGGCGCAGCGCCTGCCCGCTCCCCTGGCCGGCGTCCAGCACGTCGAGCGTCGCCGACACCCCCGCCACGGGCACAACGCGCCAGGCGGCCTTCGGCCGCACCGCCACGGGCTGCCGGGCGCAGCCGAGGGACAACACCACGATGCCCAATGCTACAGGTAGGACACGCCGTGACATGGGCAATCTCCTTGTTCCTGTCCCTTTGGTCCCTTCTGTCCCTTTCGTCCCTTCGCGAGCCAAGGGACAAAAGGGACCAAAGGGACTCAAGGGACACAAGCGATTATCGAGCAGCCGAGTTCGTCAGCTCGACATTGTCGAGATAGAACACCGCCTTCTCATTCGCCGTGCTGGAGAAGCCGAGCCAATCCAGCTTCTTCCACGCCGGCTTGCCATTGGCGATGCCTTTGAACAGCTTCGGCGGCTGGCCGGGCAGCGTCACGGCCAGGTCCCAGGTCCCAGTGCTCTGGGGGCTGAGGGCAGCCGACATCTCGTAGCGGACCCATTGGCCTGCTGGAATGTCAAGCGGCGGCTGGTCCTTCACGTGCAGCTTGCCGCCCGAGACGGACATCGTGGGGCCGACGTTGTAGGGGTTCGCGTCGTCGCGCCACTCG
>VGYV01000586.1 GCA_016872855.1 Planctomycetota bacterium | reverse complement strand
CCCTCAGCGAGAACTACCACCTGTGCGTCCTCGACCGCGGCGGCGGGAAGTACGGCATCTACCTCCTCGACGCCTTCGGGAATCGCGAGCTGCTCTATTGGGACCCGGCCATCGCCTGCCTGGGGCCCGTGCCGTTCAAGGCGCGGCCCGCCCCGCCGCTGCTCCCCGCCTCGGGCGAGCCGGCGCGCCTCGTCGCCAACCCCATCTACAAGCAGCCCGGCGACGAGCACCCTCTCGACCCCCAGAGCGAGGGGGCGCGAGAGAAGGCCATCGTGGGCGTCCTCGACGTCTACGACAGCCTCCTCCCCTACCCGCAGGGCTCGAAGATCAAGGCTCTCCGCATCGTCCACGTCCTGCCCAAGAGCACGCCGCACCACCACGAGCCGCAGATCGGCTACGGGTGCGAGACTGGCGCCCGCGCCGTCCTGGGCACGGTGCCTGTGGAGGAGGACGGCTCCGCATACTTCCTTCTGCCGCCGGGCAAGGGGGTCCTCTTTCAGGCCCTGGACGAGCGCGGCCTCGCCGTCCAGTCCATGCGCAGCTCCACCTACGCCCACGGCGGCGAGAAGCTCGTCTGCTCCGGCTGCCACAACCGCCGGGAGCTCTCGGCCGGCTCGCGCTCCGGGACGCTGCGGCTCGCGTTCGCCCGCGCGCCGTCGGAGATTGCGCCCGACGTGGAGGGCTCCAACCCCCTCAGCTTCCCGCGTCTCGTCCAGCCCGTGCTCGACAAGCACTGCGTCGCCTGCCACGTCAAGGAGGCGGCCAAGCCCAAGGCCATTGACCTCCGCGCGGGCGACTGGCCGAAGGACCCCTACCGCTGGTACGCCTCGTATCGCAACCTCTATCCCTACGCGTTCCACCACGGCGCCAAGTTCAATCCCGGCTACGACGGCTTCACGTCGCCGCGCACCGCCCCCGGCAGGTTCGGGGCGCTCGCCTCGAAGCTCCTGCCCCTCCTCGCCAAGGGCCACTACGATGTGAAGCTCGCGCCGGATGAGCTCCATCGCATCACACTCTGGCTGGACTGCAACTCCGACTTCTTCGGCGCGTACGAGAACACTGATGCCCAGTCCCGCGCCGAGGTCGTCAGGCCAATGGTTGAGTGAACTCCGTCGTGGGGAGCAGATGTTCAACACAACGGCGGCGACTTGCCTGCTGTGTCTGGCCGCGTCCTGCCGGGCCGGAACAGCCAAGGAGGACCAACCCCCAATGAAGGCGCGTCTCTCTGTCGAGCCCGGCCATGCGTGGTGCCCGCCGTTCGGGCTTGAGCGGGTCGGCCGGCCGCTCGATGCCGTCGTGGAGACTGCCTCGGACGCTCCGCCCGCGGAGCAGTTCGTCGTCGTCAGCTATCGAGCGGGGAAAGAGGTCAGCCGCCAGACAGTCACTTTCCCAGGGGGCAAGGCGCCCTGGATCGGGCGGGTCGCACTTGAGGCGTGGCCATCGGAAGTCGCTCTCTGGACAAAGGCCGAGCCGCAGGAACTGGCTCGGGCGCAGGTGACGCTCCCGGCGTTTGAGGCAGAGGCCATCGCCCGGGCAGACAAAGCAATCCATCCGGTGGACCTCGGCACCATCCTGGTGCCGGCCGACTGGTTGCTGCTCGCGGGGGGCCAGAAGGCGAGCGTCGAGGTGGCCGCGCTAAGCAGGAGCGGCGACGTGTCCGCCGCGCGCGCCACTGCCTGGTACGAATCGGCGCCGCGGAAGAAAGTCACCGCCGCGATGCCGTTGGCCCAGGGCCGCAAGGCACAGGTGAGCCTGGCGCTCGGCCCCTGCTCGAAGTCGCTGGAGCGGGACGTGCTCCACGTGGCCATCACTGGAGCCGATGGCAAGGAGCTCTGGCACAAGCAGATTCGGGCGATGATCGTGCCCAAGCCGCCGAAGCGGCCGGAGTTCGGCGCCGTGGCCACCAAACTCCGCTACGACGCGCCCATCCTGTCCGTGGTGGGCGGGAAATACATGTCGCTCAGCTACGACGATGCCTGGGCGCCGGAGCTGGACGACGTGGTGGTCTTCCTGCCCAACGGGGCGCGATGGGTCTTCTGGCGAGGCTCGTGCTACATCCCCTTCTGGGCGGGCAAGCACAACACCGGCCTGTGTTACGAGTGGGCCGAACGCCACTCGCCCAACACCGGCTTCACCGACTGCCCCGAGCCGCTGATGGACAAGGAGCTCCGCTACGGCCGCGTCGAAATCGTCGAGTCCACCGCCGCACGAGTCCACGTCCGCTGGAACTACCAGTCGTGCGACTTCAACTACCGCGTCAACGGCGACCTGCCGGTGGAGGACTACTATTTCTACCCCGACGGCTTCGGCACGCGGGTCCTCACGCTCACGTGCATCCCAGAGGCGCAGTACGAGCTGGCCGAGTTCATCATTCTCTCGCCGCAGGGGGCGTTCCCGCTCGACATCCTGCCGCGTGACCCGTGCGACGCACTTCCCGTGAAGAAGGGAAGTCGGCTGCCCGCCGTCTACCGAGTCCGATTGAGCCAGCACGATTCGATGGCAGCGATCAGCTTCTGCCCGACGCTGACGGGCGATCCATCGCCCTTCAGGCCGTTCTTCGACCGGGGCTGCCAGGTCACGCGTGCCTACTGGGGCAGCCACTGGCCCCTCACGCGCGGCTGCAACACGGGCTGGAGCATCAACGACCGCATCGCGCTCGGCCCTGCCCACAACTCGCTGATGACCTGGGGCGCGACCAGGCCAACCCCCCTCCGAAGCGAGACCGTCGAGACGAAGGACGGCCTGGGCCAGGTGAAAACCATGAAGGTCCAGACCTGGGCCTGGCTCATCGGGATGACCGACGCCGGCGACGAAGCCCTCGTGCAATGGGCGCAGAGCTTCGCGCAGCCGCCGGCGCTCGAGCTTCAAGGGGCGCGGCAGGATGCGCAGCCCTACGCCCCCGAGCGGCGCGCTCTGCGGCTGGTCGTAGAGGCTCGTGACGTGACGATTGCGATCAAGCCGGTAGGCTGCTGCGTGAACCCCGTCTTCGAGCTCCAGGGTGCGCCGAAGGAGTTCCGGCGCGTCGAGCTCGCCGGCCGGGCGCTCAGCCGCAAGCAGTACACCTGGGACGGCCGGACGCTCTGGCTCAGCGCCGCGCTCAGGGAGCCCACTGTCCTGCGACTTGGTTACGCCCCATGATGAAAGCCACCTGCCACGACTACGAGCTGACCCTCCGCCACACCTTCCGCATCGCGCGGTCGGCCACCGATCTCGCGGAGAACGTGCTCGTGCTCGTCGAGCACGGCGGCCTCACGGGCGTCGGCGAGGCCCACCCAAACGACTACCACGGCGAAGACCACCACCGCGTCCATTCCGCCCTCGAGCTCTTCTGCCGCTGGCTCCCCGGCCACCCCGCCTTTGCCGACCCCCTCGATTCAGTGTCATTCGAAAATCAAAAACCAAAAATCGAAAATCTCCTCAAGTCGCTTCCCCCTGAGGTCGCCGCCATCCGGGGGGCGGTAGGCGCGCTCGACATGGCGTTGCACGACCTTGTGGGCCAGATGGTGGGCAAGCCGCTCTGGGAGCTCTTCGGGGCCGACCCGGCCAAGGCACCCGTGACCTCGTTCACCATCGGCATCGCACCAGTGCCCGTGATGCAGGAGAAGGTGCGCGAGGCCGAGCGCTACCCGCTCCTCAAGATCAAGGTCGGCACGGGACGCGACCTCGAAATCCTCGAAGGCATCAGGGCGGTCACAGACAAGCCGCTGCGGGTTGACGCCAACGCCGCATGGACCGTCGAGGAGGCGATTCGCAACATCCGCGCCATCGAGCCGTTCGGCATCGAGTTCATCGAGCAACCCATCCCGCCCGGCGACCCCGGCGGCCTCCGCCGCATCCGCGAAGCCGTCTCGACCCCCATCATCGTGGACGAGAGCGTGGCGACGAGTGCCGACCTCCCGCCTCTGGCCGGCGCGGCCGACGGCATCAACATCAAGCTGATGAAGTGCGGGGGGCTTCAAGAGGCGCGGCGGATGCTCGGTCTCGCCCGCTCCCTCGGCCTCAAGGTCATGCTTGGCTGCTTCGTCGAAAGCTCGGTCGCCATCACCGCCGCCGCCCACCTCAGCCCCCTGGTGGACTACGCTGACCTCGACGGCCACCTGCTCATCGCCAACGACCCCTACGACGGCGTGGCCCTCGACCCCGCCGGCCGCCTCCTCCTCCCCGACCGCCCCGGTCTGGGCCTCCTGCCGCGGGCGTGAGGCGGCTGCTGTTCCGGCCCCCGCAATCGCCCCGCACGCGGTGCGTGGCGACAAGCGTCCCGCTTGTCAATGGCCACCGCAGCCGGGACGCTTGGTACCCGTTTAGCCACAAGAGCGCTTTCCCCCTCTCCCTCGGGGAGAGGGTTGGGGTGAGGGTGCTTGTGTCCTCGCCAGCCTCGCGGAAGGCACCCTCACCCCGGCCCTCCCCCCAAGGGGGAGGGGGAGCAGCCCTCCCTCGCCAAACGCGTACGGCGCTTGCGGCTACAATCGCCGTCTCGACACAGCCGGGCCTCACATCCCCGAGAGGATATCGCGCCGCTTCTTCTCGAACTCTTCGGGCGTGATGAGGCCCTCGTCGAGCATCTTCTGGAAGCGCAGGATGCGGCGGGAGGGGTCATCGCGGTCGGCGGAGCCGGTCCCGCCAGGGGCGATGTTCACGATCAGGTCCGTCAGCCCCACGGGCGTGAGGAGCAGGATGCCGAAGACCCAGCAGCCCATTTTGAGAACCATGAACAGGATGGGAAGGACCGCTTCGCCGGGTATCTCGCCCTGCGCGGTGATGCCGAAGATCATCCCGCCCACGATGGCGACCAGGAAGTCGGCGACGAGCAGCCAGAAGGCAAGCCGCCCGAGCGATTCGGCGTTCCGGCCGTCGCGGACGTTGACGAAGCAGATGACGCACGCCGCGATGCCGAGGCCCATGGCCACGATGCTGGTGAGGGCGAGCATGGCCATCCGGCTGTGTTCGAGCAACTGGAACGGCCGGAGGAGTCCGATGGTAGTCGAGGAGCGGCCGAAGCGGCCGAAGCGGTCGAAGTCCGGCGCCTCCGTGGGGATGAGGAGTGAGACGATGTAGAGGCCGGCCCCGACCGCTCCGACGATGGCGGCCACCCGGCTCGCGGGTCGGAACGAGCGCGCGCGGCTGCCCGCGAACACCCCCGTGATCCCTAAATAACTCGCCACGATTTCGACTCGATATTCGCAAATCGTGAGCTGGCAATGTGTTGTGGAGCCGTGTAGAATTAGCCCCCACTGGGTGTATGTTGGTTTCCGACCACCAGTGGGGGCCATG
>VGYV01000585.1 GCA_016872855.1 Planctomycetota bacterium | reverse complement strand
TACGCCGAAATACACCTGTACCGGCGCTGGATCGCCAGCTGCTCGCGCCGACCGACAACCACAACCCCTGGGGGCTACCCACAAAGAACCCCGAAGCGGCATTTTGGCTGGAATGTACCCCCGGTAGAAGGCCCAACTTCCGTGCCGGCTGAAGGGTTTTGAGGGGCGCGTCGTAAGTCGGCGCTGGCAAATGACTTGCGCCGATGTGGGTCGTCGGGTCCGGAAGGGCAAAAAACCGCCTCCTATAATGGGACTATGCAAACGGTCGGAACAGGCTGACCTAACCCCATTGTAGGAGGCGTGAGGATGCGACGAAGAGGACATCGCCAGCTTATCACAAAGCGGCTGTGGCGCAAGTGGCTCGTGCCGTACATCGCCACGCTCAGCCCGGCACGTCAGAAGTTCGTCCAACAGGCCGTCCACGGGATTCTCGCCTGCGGGGTGCTGATTCTCTCGCAGATGGCTCGGTCGCTGCGCGAGACGTCGACCCGGTTCCTCTACGTGCTCAAGCGCTTCTCGCGCCATCTGGGCCACAAGGGGTGGGACCGCAGCGTGCTGCACGCCGAGGTGCTCGAACGCAACGCCGCCTGGGTCTACCAGGACACGCCGGTCATGATCGACCTGTCCGAGAGCGCCAAGCCCCACGCGCGCCGCCTCTACCTGCGGCGCTGGAGGGCCGAGGACGGCATCCGCTTCCTCAAGACCGGTCTGGGACTGGAACGGGTGCGGGTCATGAACTGGCGGCGTCTTCGGCACATGATGGCCCTGGCACTGCTGGCCATGACCGTGCTCGCACTGGCCCTCGAACAGCCGCACCGCTGGCGTACGCAACTCATCGCACGAGGGAAGTCGCGGAAGGTCCCTGCTCAGTTCCCCTTCTACCGTATCCTCAAGGGAATCGCCCACTTGCTGCGACACCACCCACTACTATGACGAAGAAGAGACTATGGGCACATTCCAGGTTTGCGCGCGGATCGGCGCGCGCGGGCGCCTTGACTCGTCGGCGCAGTTCTGCTAGGGTAGTGGGGTAGGGAGGATTGGCGGGCGCGAGGAGACGCGGACATGGCGACGCGGGGGCGAGGGGGGCGGCTGCTGGCGGCCAGTGCGGCGGCGCTCGCGGCGGTTCTTGCTGGCTGCGGCGGCCCGTCGGCCACGAGTGCGGAGAAGCGCTCGCTGGCGCGCCTTCAGGCCCTCTGGTCGCAGGCCAGCCCCACGCCCGTGGGCCGCTACGACGCGGGGAAGGCCCTCTACAAGAAGCGGCAGTATGCCGAGGCGGCGTTCCTCTTCCAGCGCTTCCTGGCGACCTATCCCAAGAACGCGCTGGAGCCGGCCGCGCTCTACTACCTGGCCAGCGCGCAGTACTACGCGGGACGCCGCACGGAGGCGATGACAGCCTGCAGGCGGATCATCCGCGACTACCCGATGACCGACTGGGCGCTGTTCGCGCGCCAGGACCTCGTGGCGCTGAAGGCCGGGGCGCCCGAGGACCGGCTGCGCGAGCACTGGTGGCACCCGTGGGACTGGTTCCGCCCGGACCCGCCGGAGGTGCGGGAGTTCAACGCGGCGCGTGCGAAGTTCCGCCACCGCGAGTTCGAGAGCGCGCTGGCCGGCTTCCGCACCCTGGCCGAGCGCTACCCCAGGAACCCCATCGCCCCTGCCGCCTGGTACTACGCGGCGCGCTCCTACGAGCAGACGGCGGAACTCGAGAAGGCCCGCGAAACCTATCAGCACGTCATCACCAACTTCCCTCACACCGAGTGGGAGTGGCTTGCCCAGGACGACCTGCGCCGCCTTCGGCCCGAGTGAGTCGTGAGTTTGGAGTGCGGCCTTCAGGCCGTATCTTCCGGCCCTGGTTTGGAGTGCGGCCTTCAGGCCGTGTCTTCCGGCTCTGGTACGGGCTGAAGCCCGCACTCCTAACCGCGCCGCGGAGAAGCCCCTGATGCTCGACGAGAAGGTGCGGCTGGCCCTCAGCGAGGACGTCGCCCACCAGTCCCTGGGCGAGGGGCAGGAGACGGTGATCCTCTCGCTGAAGTCGGGCTACCTCTACACGTGCAACGAGACGACGGCGGACTTCCTCAGAGCGCTGGACGGCCGCAGGACGCTGGGCGAGGCGGTGGACCTGTTGGAGTCGGAGTACGACGTGCCCCGCGAGCGGCTGGCGGCCGACCTGGCGGCCCTGGCCGAGGAGCTGCTGGCTGAGAAGCTGATCGCCGTCGTCGAGGAGGAGAAGGCATAGGTGCGGCGGCTCCTTCTCCGCGCTCACGTCTGGTGGGTCGCGTGTCTCATCCCTCTTCTCGACCGCCTGCTGCCCCTGGGCGGCGTGCTGTGGGTGCTCACGCCCTCGCGGTGGTGGCACCCGTACCGCGGCGTGGCGCCCGAGGCCATCGGCGAGCTGGTGCGGCGGCGGCTGGCGCGCCCGCGGCAGATGAAGCGGCGGGCCTGCCTGCGCCAGGGGCTGATGCTCTTCCACTTCCTGTGCCTGGCCGGGCGGGAGCCAGTGCTGCACTTTGCCGTCTTCCCCGCCGAACCCGCCCCGCAGCCCATGCATGCCCACTGCTGGGTGACGCTGGACGGGCAAGAGTGCTCGCCCCCCGCCCAGCGCCCGTGCGCCGAGATGATGCGCTACGCCCGCGGCACGGGCGCCAGGCTTCTGCCACCCCCGGGCGCAACTCGCCCTTGACACAGGGGCAGCAGCCTGCTATCTTAGTCTAGCGGGTCTGGCTGGGGCCGATTCGGTTTCCCCAACGGAGTGTACAGATGGCGCAGAAGAAGCGCTACGCGCGTCCCAGGGTGCAGCGTCGAGAGAAGCTGGCCAAGGTGACGGAGCAACAGGCTCCAATCACTGGCATGCCGGTGGAGTGAGTTCGGCGTTGGCCGCCGCGGGCCTCCCGCAGGACGGCGACACCCCGGGCGGAGAAGCAGGCTGGCCACGAGGAGAACGCAACTGGCCCAGAAGAAGTCCTGCGTGCGGCCCAGGGCCGAATGCAGGGCCAAGCTGGCGAAGGTCACAGAGCAGCAGCCCCCGATCACCGGCCGCGTCGGCTAGTCGCGGCCCATGGCGCAAGGGCCTCGCTGAGAGGAGAACAGCAGTGACTGAGCGGAAACGCTACACGCCACCGAGACTCCGGCGGCGGGACCGACTCGCCAGGGTGGCTGAAGGGGGGAACGGTTCCATCACTGAGCGCGGTGTGACCGTGATCACCCCGCCGGGAGGAGGAGGCTAGTGAGAGTGAAGAAGCGGTACGTCGCTCCGTGGCTTCGCCGGCGCGAGCGGCTCTCCAGGACCAGCGAGGGCGTGAACGGCGTGGTCACCGACCGCCGTGGCCCTCCCCCTACCTGAGCGCCGCCTTCCAGCAGGGGAAACAGGTGGCAAGGAAGAAGCAGTACCGCCGGCCGGCGTTGAGGCGGCGGGACAAGTTGGCCAGGGTGACGGAGGCTGAGCCTCCGGTCACTGGCCGCCGGGCGTTCTGACAGCGGCGGCGCCGCCTCGGCCCACCGAGGGCGTCTGTGCTCGGGTGCAGGGAGGGTGTGGCCCGTTGGCAAGGAGGCCTGAATTGGCGAGTAAGAAGCCCTATGAGCGCCCGAAGGTGCGGAGGCGGCAACGCCTCGCCAAGGTGGCCGAGGGAGAAGTCCCACGCATCACCGGCATTAGGAACGGGTAGTTCTGGAGGAAGCTCGGGGCGGGGAAGAGACCACCCGCCGTCTTGTGCCGGAACGGCCCTCCGGGTGCTTCGCACAAGAGACAGCGGATGTCTTCGCCCCTGCGGCTGCTAACGTGCCAGAACTGGGGGCCATACTCGTGCGGCAACTTGCCCTTGACACGGGTATGGGCGTGTGCTATCGTTACCATTTGTGTGCGGTTGGCCCCGTGCTATCTACAGGAGGAGCACGCCTGTGGCGCGCAAGAAGCAGTAGGGCCGGCCGTGCCTCAAGCGGCGCGAGAGACTGGGCAAAGTGACCGAGGCAGCGCCCCCAATCACGGGCCGCGTCACGTAGCAGTTACGCCACTGTGACTGTGCCGTGAGGAGACCGCCCGTACCCGTGCGGAAACAGTACAGAACCCCGGCGCTGCGGCAACGGGAGAGGTTGGCCAAAGTGGCCGAGGGGGGCGCAGGCAGCGTCACGGAGCGTCGCGTCGTAGTCATCCCCCAGGACTGAGGAGAGCGCGAGTGATCGAGAAGAGGCAGTACGCAGCGCCAACCCTGAAGCGGCGCCAGCGCCTGGCCAAGGTGGCTGAGGGCAACGGCGTCCGTATCACCGACCGACCGCTCCCCCCACCGTGAGGAGCATGACGTGCGCGGCCAGCAAGTGAAGCAGAGGCGCTTGTACCGAAAGCCGGGCCTGGTGAAGCGGGAACGCCTCGCCGGCGTGGCTGAAGGCCCCCCACCGGTGGTGACCGGCAGGGTGGCGGGTTGAGGCGCCGGTGCCACGCGACGGGATTCCCTTGGTCCTCGCCTTCTGCATTCATGGTGTGCGGCTGAAGGCGTGTGTGGACACGCCGGTCCTCGCGCAGCGTCTCCGTGGCATTCTTGGTCCGTTCGAGACCGAAGCCACCTTTGGTACCGACTTCTCCCTAGACATCCGCCACGAGGCGGACCCGTTTCTCGACATTCCCCCCGATGGCATGCAGGAGTACTGGCGGGGCACGCTGCCCGACGGCCCGCCCGTGGTCTGCTATCGGGGCTCCTCCGAGCGCGAGACCCTTCTGCCCGGTCTTGCACGCATGCGGTTGACTCCACGCGGCGCCGACGTGTGGGTCGCCCCAGGCGCCGACTGGTGTCTCAACCTCGGCTGCCTCCTCCCCGCCCTGTGCGACCTGCTGGCCCGACGCGGCCACTACGTCGTCCACGCCGC
The DNA here is from genome assembly GCA_016872855.1 of Planctomycetota bacterium. Lineage (GTDB taxonomy): Bacteria > Planctomycetota > PUPC01 > DSUN01 > DSUN01 > DSUN01. The sequence goes on along the minus strand of VGYV01000585.1, from coordinate 421 downwards.
CACGCTTCGCGCGCGAAGCGGCACAGGCAAGATGCCTGTGCCGCCGGCCCTCCTCCTCTGCGGCCCGGGTGGGGTGGGGAAGACGACAGCCGCCCTCGCCCTCGCCCGCGCGGGCCTCCAGCTCCTCACCGACGACGCGACGTTCCTGTGGTGCACGCCTGGAGATGCCGCCTCCCCCGAAGCGGGTGCGGGAAAAGAGGAGTCGAGAACGAGGACGAGGACGACGACGAGGACGATTGGGGACTGCCGACTACCGACTGCCGACTGCCGTCCTTCGTTGCGTCCGGGAGCGGCGACCGGCGCCTTCCACGTGTGGGGCCTGCCGCGGGCCTGCAAGGTTCATCGCCACACGGTCGAGCTGATGCCGTGGCTGCGCCCGTTCTGCGAATGCTCGGAGCCAGTCGCCGACGAGTACCTGGTC
>VGYV01000584.1 GCA_016872855.1 Planctomycetota bacterium | reverse complement strand
ACACCTGTGCCGGCGCTGGATCGCCAGCTGCTCGCGCCGACCGACAACCACAACCCCTGGGGGCTACCCACAAAGAACCCCGAAGCGGCAAATGAAAAGAAACGGAGTCGAGGGTGAGGTCTGACACCGGCACCTCGACGTAGAGCTTCCCCGACGGCGGCATCGGACTCACGCCCTTCTGGACGGTGTGGATGATAGGCGCATCCCACTTCTCGTCCACGTACGCCGCGTAGCTTACCGTCACCTTCACGTCCTGGAGCCATCTTCCGGTGTCATTGGATATGCCAAAAGCTGGGTCCGGACAAGACAGAGCCTGCGTGAGAAGATGCGAGCAGCCTTTGTATAGGCCGTATGCAAGGGCGGCCACAGAGACGCCGATGAGCATCCAGACGACCCGCCTGGCTGGTGCCCTGACGCTGACCTTGTTCAGCTCGTGGCCGGCAGTTCCCGCGGGGGCGACCTCCTCCACAGATGAATCCTCACCCTGTCCACTCACTCCCATGCTCCATATCCATGGCGGGGACCCTAGCCCTGTCTGCCAGCGCGCTCGCGGGCCTCTGCCAACGCCTCCGCTGGAGTCTTCCTTCCGCGCGGCGTCCGGTCGAAATCCTCGTCGAAGCTCACAATGGTCGCATCCACCTTCTCCGCGGCCACGTATTGGTACGAATCATCGAAGTCCAAACGAAACCGCCGCCTGGCCTCCAGAAGCTGCCTCAGATCGTCGAGGTCCAGACAGACCCTCGGCACGCCGGAACCCTCGAGCGTGTCCGACGCGAAGTCCCGGAATAGGTCATCCCTGCCAATGCCACACACGGTGATCCCGATGGAGTAAAGAGAGAACTCGCTGATCGTGAACTCCGACGCGTCAACTCCCAGCAGGAACTGGCGAGCCTCGTCGGCCCTCTCCTGCTCCAAGAGCACCTCTAGCCAGACATTCGTGTCCACAAGGTACATCAGTCGCCCCACCACTCAAGAGCCTTCTTCTGAAGCTCGAGCGACGTGTACTTGTCGCGGAACTCGCGGAGTCCGCCCGCCCAGCTCAGGCGCAGCCTTCGCTGCTTCGGACGCCCACGCTTCTCGAGAAGGAATTGCGCGAAGTCACGCACCTCCGCCTGAAGGGTGGGAGGCAACTCCCGAACCACCTCTTCCAGTGTTTTCATGGTCGGCACCTCCTTACAGCCATATAATACGCCGTCCAGACGCTTCTTTCAAGTCCACCGCGCTCGCCGCTCGAAACCACGTCGTTCAGGGGCGAGCTTCGTATGTCTCTCGGCAGCGGCGGAGGTAGTGGCGGAAGTTGGCGTAGGGGATCTCGGGCGGGGCGTGGTGGTCGAGGGTGGGGATGTAGCCGCCCGAGCGGAACATGGCGGGGAGCCGGGCCTTCAACTCGCGGTCAATGTCCTTCTTCGTGCCGTAGAGCGCGCGCTTGTCTATGCCGCCGAGGATGCGCAGCTTGGGGAAGGCTTCGCGAATCTTCACCACGTCCATCCCCGCGGCGACCTCGAAGGGGAGCATGCCGTCCACGCCAGCCTCGTGGAAGAGGGGGATGAGCCGAGTCATGTTGCCGTCGCTGTCCTGGAGAATCCACTTCGCGCCCATCTGGCGGTAGTAGTCGATCATCTCGCGGTAGTAGGGGAGCATGAAGGTGCGGACGAAGTCGGGGCTGATAAGCGGGCCGTTCTTGAAGGCCATGTCCTCCCACAGGAAGATGAAGTCAAACTCCACGTCGCGGAGGGCGCGCTCGTAGAGGGTCTGGAGGTACTTGACGTGGTATCGGCAGATTTCGTGGATGAGGTCGGGCTGCTCGAAGTAGGCCATGAGCAGGCCCTCGAGGCCCATCAGCTCACGTAGCCAGCCGAAGAAGCCGTTCTCGCGGCGGCCGAGGCACAGGAGGTGGGGGAAGGCGGGGGCGGCCTTGGCCCATTCGTCCCAGTTCGCGGGGTAGCGGCCGGGGGTCTTGGGGTCGAGGCGCTCCTTGATGGCCTCGAAGTCGTCGCGGGTGGCCACCGGGTGCTTGAGGAACTGTGGGAGGCGGAGGCCGGTCTTGCTCTCGCGGCAGACGATGCCCATCTCGGTGCGGACGACCACGGTGTCGCCGTCCTCTTCGAGCACTTCGCGCGGGAAGGGGGGATAGAGGTAGATTTCGATGGGGGGTCGGAAGTAGTGGGCGATGCCGCAGGCGTCCCAAGGCTCAACGCCTTCGGGGAGTCCCTCGGAGCGCCAGCGGTCGAGGGCCTCGGGCCAGTAGCCCCATTCGAATTGGCAGAGGGTGTCGGGGCGCTCGAAGCTCAGGAGGGCGTGGAATGCCTGGCGCTGGTTCAAGACTTCCTCAGAGGGGCTCTGCAATCGTCCTCGTCCCCGTCGTCGTCCTCGTCCTCGACTCTCATGGACAAGAACGAGAGGACCGAGGACGAGGGACGAGGACGATCAGATGGTCTTCTGCCCCTCGTCCTTCTCGAAGTGAGCGATTTCGTCGCGGATGCGGGCGGCGCGCTCGTAGTCCTCGTCGGCGATGGCCTTGGCCTGCTCCTCGCGGAGGCCGTCGAGGATCTCGTCGCGGCTGAGAGGGATGTTGTATGCCTCGCGGAGCTGGAGCTTCAGTTCCTTGAGGGTGGCGATCTCCTGGCTGATGGGGATGACGTCCTCGCGGCCGTACTGGCGGAAGAGCTCGCTCACCTCGGCCACGCCCTGGTCAATCTTCTGCACGGCGTCGGCGTAGGCCCCGTTCTGGCAGAGGACGAGGGCATCGGCCCGCGTGCGGTCCATCATGACGAATGGGCGCCACTTCTCGTGCTGGGCCACCGCCTCAGGGTCGTTGCAGCAGGAACGCAGGATGTCCAGCAGGTCCAGGTTGTGCTGCGCGTCGTCGCGCGCGCGCGCGTACTCGCCGAGGCGGAAGAAGAGGACGCGGCGCTGGTAGTAGTCCATGATTTCTTCGCTGATCGCCGCGATGTCCTCTGGCGTGAGGCGGAGCGGTGGGGCGGGGCCGCGTCGTCGGCGGCCCACGCCAAGCCGCTGGCGATAGTAGTCGAGCAGCGTTGGACAGCCGTGCGGCGTCGTGCCGTCGGGGCGGCCCTCGTACTCCCACTGGAAGATGCCGCAGCGCACACGCACCTGGAGCTTCAGCCGCCCGTCGTGCCCGCGGATGCACCGCACGTTCTTCCCCTCGTCCCCAGCATCGTGCTTCCAGTCGTCGAAGACGGCTGTCATGTCCACCGCCATCGAAGTCCTTCCTCTTCCGCCGGTTCGTTCCCCTCCGCCTTCACAAGAATCCTAGCGCAAACCGCGCCAACAGTCAACGGCGCTTCAACCTTGACAGGACGCGGCAGGTTCCCTAAGATCAGTGTGTGGGACGGGCGAGGCCCGTGCCGTCTTCCCCTTTGCGTCGGACGGAGAGATGTCTCGATGGCGGATATGGCGCTCCCGAGGGAGGTTCTGGCCTGCATGCTGACGGGCACGGGGCTGGGGTGGTTCTGCGAGTACAGCGGGCCGGCTTCGTCGGCCGAACTGGACGCGAGTGGCGTGCAGCCCCCGCGCGGGGCGACGAAGGAGCAGCTCGACGCCTGGGCGGCGTCGGGCGACGAGTCGCTCGCCGCCTTCTTCCGCCTCTTCGCGCCCAAGGGGGCGCCGCCGCCCGAGGCCGACCCGCGCGACCTCATCAGCTTCATGTCCCACGAGCTGATAGACGTGGCGCCCTTCGCCCGCTTCTTCCGGCCCCAGCGCATCCCAATGTACCAGCCCGGGCCGGGCGAGACCCTGGCGAAGGTGGAGGCCATCTGCCTGTGCTTCTCCGACTGCAAGATCATTGACCAAGGCGGCGCTCACGTGCGGCTCTTCCACCGCGACCTGTCGAAGGACCCCAACATCCCCGGCCACGAGGCCTGCCTCGAGATCGTCCAGCCCAGCGAGCACGCCGCCCGGTCCCACGGGCTGAAGCCGGGCCAACGCTACGTCATCCAGGCCGACATCTACGTGGATGGCGTGAGCCACGCCTTCGGCTACTACCACCGGGGGGCGATGCAGCAGTACGTGCTCCTGCCCGACGAGGTGCTGGCGAACGACCGGGGGAACTGCCTGATCCCGATTGACGCGGAGCGGCTGGAGGGCGGGCCGTTCGTGAAGCCCGACCTGGGCCGCGCCGAGGCGGGCCTCTCCGAGCCCTGGGGCTGCGTGGCCGCCAAGATCGCCTACCGCACCGCCCTCAAGCCAGGCGGCACCACCTGGTTCATCGGGGCGACGATGGCCGACGCCGCACTCGTCCGCGAGGCCGCGCAGGCCGCGGGGCGCGTCCTTCTCACCGGCGGCGACGCGGTGGACCTTGCCAGTGTGGCACGGCTGGCTTGCCCAGCCGTGTCTTCTCCACGCGAGCGCAAGGACACGGCTGGGCAAGGCAGCCGTGGCACACCGGGCGCCGTGGTGGAGATCGTGGAGGACATGGCAACCCTGAGGCGGAGTCCAGGCACTGGCAGCGTGGACGACATCATTGTGCGCGAGGCCTCGGTGCCGCTCGTCGAAGCGGCCTCCGACGCGATGGCCACGGGTGCCGTGATGCTCCTGCCGCCGTTCCCGGCCGGCACGAACGCCAACCTGGATGTCGGGGCGATCCACTACAAGGGGCTCTACTACCTTGGGCACACGGAGCCGACCCTCGCCGCGACCTATGCGAAGCCGCGGCGCACCCTGGTCAAGCCCGGCGGCCGCGCCATCTTCGTGGGCGCCGGCGGGCCGATGGGCCAGATCTGGCTCCAGACCGTCCTCGACAGCCCCCACCCGCCCCGCTGGTTGCTCGTGACCGAGATAGACGACCCGCGCCTCGCGCTGCTCGAACAGCTCTTCCGCCCCCAGGGCGAGGCCAAGGGCATCGCCATCCGGTTCGTCAACCCGCTGAAGACGAAGCTCGCCGACATCGTCGAGCCGGAGAGCGTGGACGACGTGGTGGGCCTCTGCCCCGCCTGGATGCCCATCAAGGCCACCGAGCCGTTCGTCGCCAGGGACGGCCTGATCAACGTCTTCGCCGGTATCAAGGCCGGCACGAAAGGCCCCGTGGACCTCGGCGTCCTCTCGCAGCGGGGCGTGACGATCGTCGGGAACAGCGGCTCGGCGGTCGAGGACCTCCGGGGCGTCGTCGTCGGCGCCCTGCGCGGCGAGCTGCGCCCGAACACCTCGGTCGCCGTCATCGGCCCCCTCGCGCGCGTGTGGGAGGCCATGCGCCAGGTGATGTACCGCGAGACCAGCGGCAAAATCTGCATCTTCCCCGAGCTGGCCCTCCCCGACCTCATT
>VGYV01000583.1 GCA_016872855.1 Planctomycetota bacterium | reverse complement strand
GATGGTGCTGTGGTCCACCACGATCAGCCCAGGCTCCGCGCCGGCGAGCAGCCCGTCGGCGCCCGTGACCACCTGCCGCACGTCCGGCGTGTCGGGCAGACACGTCACCACGAGCTCCGTCCCCGCCGCGACCTCCCTGGGCGAAGCCACGACGGCGGCCCCCGCCGCCTGAAGCGCCTTGACAGCCTCCCTCGCGTGGCCGGCCACGATAGTCAGCCGGAACCCAGCCTTCGTCAGGTTCCGTGCCATGGGCAGGCCCATGATGCCCAATCCAATGAAGCCAACTTCCGTCATCTCGGTCTCCCGATTCCCTAGTGGTTGCCCGCCGTCGGTCTGGCGTTGCGTGATGCGTGATGCGTGACGCGTGAGAAGAGACAAGCCATGTGCATCCTCTCTTGTCACGCGTTACGCATCACGCGTCACGGCCTTAGGCTCCGTCATCGCCCTGGGGTCCAGGATGCGATCCAGCTCCTCGCCTCTCAATAGCCCCTTCTCCAAAACGACGTCCCGCATCGAGCGGCCCGTGGCGAGCGACTCTTTGACGACTTCGGCGGCGGCGCGGTAGCCGATGTAGGGGTTGAGGGCGGTTGCCAGGCCAAGCGTCCGCTCGGCATAGGCGCGGCAGCGGTCGGTGTTCGCCTCGATCCCCTCGACGCATCGGCTGGCGAAGATGCCCACGGCGTTCGTGAGGATGTGAAGCGAGTCGAGGAGCTTATAGGCGATGACGGGCATCATCACGTTCAGCTCGAGCTGCCCCGCCTGGGCCGCCGTGGCAATCGTCAGGTCGTTGCCCAACACTGCGAAGCAGACCATGTTGAGCATTTCGGGAATGCTGGGGTTCACCTTGCCCGGCATGATGGAGGAGCCTGGCTGGGCCGAGGGGAGGAAAATCTCGGCGAGCCCGGTGGTCGGCCCCGAGGCGAGAAGGCGCAGGTCGTTGGCGATGCGGATCAACTCGACGGCGATGCCACGCAACGCTCCCGAGAGCTGGATGGCGGGAGCCTGACTCTGCATGGCTTCGAACCGGTCAGCCGCTGGCCGGACGTCGAAGGGCATCCACTGGGCGAGATAGCCAATCGCCTTCGCAGCAAAGTCTGGGTGAGTGTTCAGGCCCGTCCCAGCCGCGCTCCCGCCCAAGCCGAGCTCCTGGAGCGGCGGCAGCGCCCCCTCGAGAGTCGCTATCGCCTTCTCGAGCGTTGTGGCGTAGGCACCGAACTCCTGCCCCAGGCGAATGGGGACTGCATCCTGGAGGTGGGTGCGCCCGGCCTTCAGAATGCCATCGAACTCCTCTGCTTTCCTCCGGAGCGTGGCTTTCAACATAAGCAGCCGCGCCCGCAGTTCCATGGCCCCGAACAGCGCAGCCAGGCGGGTCGCCGTGGGAATCACATCGTTGGTGGACTGCCCGAAGTTGACGTGGTCGTTGGGGTGGACGAGCGAGTAGTCGCCCCGCTGCCCGCCGAGGGCCTCGATGGCGATGTTCGCCAGCACCTCGTTGACGTTCATGTGGAACGACGTGCCGGCGCCGGAGTTGAAGACATCAACGACGAACTGGTCGGCGAACTCGCCGGCGAGCACGCGGTCGGCGGCGTCGGCGATGGCCTCGGCCAGTCGGGGGGCGAGGTCCCCCACATCGCGGTTGGCCAGGGCAGCCGCCTTCTTGATGAAGGCGCAGGCGGCGACGAAGGGCTGCGGGTGCCGCACCCCGCTTATGGGGTAGTTCTCCACGGCCCGTTGCGTCTGGGCGCCATAGTAGGCGGACGCGGGGACGCGCACCTCGCCAAGCGAATCTCTCTCAACGCGGTAGTCGCCCATGAGTTTCCCCACACGGCTTTGCGGTTGCGGCGGCTTCGGCCAGATGCCAACAGCATACCCCGAACGGGCCAAAGATCAAGTCGCGCGCCCGTTCGCGGGGCTTGAACTTCGGGTCGGAAGTGTGTAGCATTGGTGGGGTGCAGGAGGGACCCCCTGCCCGCTTGTTCAGGAGGAGAGCAATGGGCACGCACTCGGCAGTGCGGATGGCTGTGAGCGCAACGCTCGTCCTTGCGGCATCGCTGACGCGCGCGGGCGAGCCGGTGGACGTGGAAGCGCTTGCGAAGCAGATGCAGGAGCTGCGGCGCAAGCACGCGGCCTGCTTCAACAAGCTCCGCGAGATCGAGGACAAGATCAACGCTTCGCCGGCGGTCGAGCCGCTGCGAAAGGCGAGGAAAGAAGCGTACGAGGCGTACCAGGCGAAGCTGAAGGCCGACCCCGCCCTCGCCGCGGCCACGAAGGCACACGACGAGGCCTAGGAGGAGTTCACCAGCCTCGTGCGCGAGAAGCTGGCCGCGAGCGAGGAGGCCAAGCCCCTCTACAAGCAACTCGAGTGGATCGAGGACGCAGAGGCCGACATCGCGTTCCGCCGCGACCTGGCGGAGTTCGAGCTTATGAATCGCCGTTCGCCGCTCCACCGCGCGGTGGACAAGGACCCCCAGGTCAAGGCTCTGGGCAAGGCAGTGGACGATGCGGAGCGGGCGTGCGTGCGGGACCGCAGCGAGGAGAACGTGGCGGCGAGGCGGCAGGCCGAGGCCGCCCTTGCCGAGGCGCGGAAGGCCAAGCTCCAGGCCATGCCCGAGGCGAAGCGGCTCCTCGGCCAGATTCAGGAGGCCGAGAAGGAACTCGAAAAGCTCCGCAAGGACCGCCAGGAGGCCGACTCCGGGCTCTATGAGGTCCGGCGCAAGATCGAGCAGGGGAACGACCCTGCCGTGAGGGCCGCCGATGCGAAGGTGGCCGCCGCGCGAAAACTAGTGACCCAGGCAAACGATGGGCCGGAGCTCAAGGCCGCACGCGATGCCGCCGACAAGGCATCCTCAGCAGCCATCGCGAAGACCAGGGAGCTGATGGCTGCCGACCCCGAGGCCGCCGCGCTCGCCAAGGAGCGCGATGCCCTCGACAAAGAGATGGCCCCGCTCTACAGGAAGCTGCGCGACGCCAAGAGGCAGTAGCCCTCACTTCGCCTTCACATCGTAGCAGTACAGATTCGCGTCGTGCCGCAGGTACAGCCTCCCGCCGCACACGACGGGGTGGCAGAGCACAAGGTCCTTGCTCACTTTCGGCAGCTCGAAGCGGCCGATGATCTTGGAGCCCTGGGGGCTCGGCTGCACCAGGAAGACCTTCCGCTCCTGGTCCACGCAGTAGAGGAGGCCCTCGGCCCACGTGAGCGAGACCTTGCCCACCTCGACAGCGGTGCTGGCCTTCTTGCCCGTGAGGAACTCCAGGCAGTGGAGGCCCTTGTGGAAGAGGCGGCAGCCGCTGCCGTAAAGGTAGCCGTCGAGCAGCATGATGCCGCCGTGGCAGTTGTCCATCTCCTTCGAATACCACACCTCGCGGACGCCGTCGCTGGCGTCGTTGATTTGGATGAGGCGGCTGCCCGCGTTGTGGCCGGCGCTCACGAGCACGTAGCCGTCCTTGAACAGCGGCCGGTCCACGTTCTGCCCGTAGGGGGCGGGGTGGCCGTGGGTCCAGAGCAGCTTGCCCGTCTTTACGTCCACGCTCACGACGGACTTGTGCATCAGCGTGATGATCTGGCGCACGCCCTTGTGCTCGACGAGGATGGGCGAGCAATAGGCGGCCTGCTCGGCGATCTCGGTGTTCGCCCAGAGCAGTTCGCCGGTCGCCTTGTCAAGGGCAATCACCCGCCCCTTCGGGCCGCCGGGCACGCATAGCACCGCCTTGCCATCCACCAGCAGGTTCTCGGAGAGCGCCCACATTCCGAACTGGGCGCCGTAGCGCTCCTTGGTGTCCACCGCCCACAGTTCTCTGCCTGTCTTGGCCTCAAAGGCAGCCACGCGCCCCGTGGGGTTCATGTGATAGAGGACGCCGCCATCAAACGTGGGGGTCGTGCGCGAGCCTGGCTCGGCTCCCTTCCAGCTCTTGCCGTTCTCGGCCTTCCACAGCAGCCTGCCGCCCAGGTCGAGGGCGAGAACGAACTCCTTGTCCGCGAAGTCGCCGGCGGTGAAGACCATCCCGTCGGCGATGGCGACCCCCGAGTAGCCCTTGCCGCACTCGGCGAACTTCCAGGCCAGCGGCGGCCCCTCCGACGGCCACTCCTTGAGCAGGCCAGTCTCCCGCGACATGTTGTCGCGGCTCGGTCCATGGAACTGCGGCCACCAGCCGCCCGCGTCGCCCGCGGCGGCCCACGCGGCGCTGGCCACTGTCACGGCGAGCAGACCCCCACACACAAGTTGCCTCGCACTACCCAACCAGGCCATTCGCTTCTCCATAGGGTTCGCGCCTCGGCCACCTCCCTTACCGGCCTCTGCATGAGGAATGACGAGGCCACGGGGGTGGGGCAGGCATCTTGCCTGCCGGATCGAGCTTGCAGGCTGGAAGCCTGCACCACATGGATACCAGAGCCCGCAGGGCATGTCAAGCGCACCTGGCGTTGCACGCAAGCGCGGTCCGTGGTAGACTCCCCGGGCGCCAAGTCGGCGCCGGTCCTCGTGGCCCCTGCACTCCTGGAGCGTAGCCGCTGATGAAAAACCGAGTCCGTGGCCGTAGGTCGCCCGTGTTCGTCGCTGGGCTTCTAGCCCTGGCCTCCCTGGCATTCCCAGGGCAAGCCCTGGCGGGCTCCGCGCGCGAGTCCAAGCCCAGCCCCCTGCGGGCGCTCATCTTCTACCTGCCGAACCGCGTGCTGGACATCCTGGACGTGGTCTCGGTGGGCGTTGCGCCGCCCGCGATTCCCTACATCTTCCCATCGAGCGCGCACGCGAACATCCACCTGACCCGCGCGTTCCAGGTCGGTGCGGGGAACACGCGCGGCGTGTTCCTGGGCAAGGGCTACGGCCGCCGCTTCGCCTGGGGCCTCGAGCACAACGAACTGTCCATCGGCCCGCTCACCTTCGCCGAGTACGAACGCTTCCAGGGGAGCGGCGCCGAGACCTCGAGGGTCGAGCGCGTCGGGATGCTCCTGCCGACCGATGCGCCCTTCGCCGAGGGCATGTCCGACTATTGGGCCATCGGTGCCCACATCGGCCTCCTCCCCGTCGCGGTGGAGCTGGATGTCCATCCGGTCGAGCTCGTGGATCTCCTCCTCGGCCTGCTCTGCCTCGACATCGCAGGCGACGACCACTGAATAACTCGCCACGATTCTGAATCAATGTGGGCGGGGCCTCCGCGCCCCGCGCCACCCTGCGCGGGGCAGAGACGCCCCGCCCACAGACATGCACCATTCTGCGGTGCCAGCCATTCATAGCCCCTTGATTCAGAATCGTGGCGAGTCATTTAGCCCAGGCGGCGCAAGAG
>VGYV01000582.1 GCA_016872855.1 Planctomycetota bacterium | reverse complement strand
CAGCCCCGCCAGGGGCGTCAGAAGGTAGCCACGGGCGTAAGCCCGTGGACTTGGCGGCCCCACGGTCCAGCCCCCGCAGGGGGCGGCAGAAGCGTCGGCCACCGGGGCATTCTACCGCCCCCTGCGGGGGCTGGCCCTTGTCCCCGCCCGCACCCACGGCTTACGCCGTGGGCTACCACCTGCCGCCCGCCGTGGGCGGGCTGCCGAGCCCGAGATGTGGGCAAAGATGAGGGGGACAGGGTTGGGGTGAGGGTGCTTGCGTCCTCGCCAGGGTCGCGCAAGGCACCCTCACCCCGGCCCTCCCCCCAAGGGGGAGGGGGCCAAGCCCGTCTCGCTAGACACGTACAACGGCTTGCCGTTCCACAGGCAAGCAAGGGAATGCGAAGGCGTTCTGCTCCGGGGTGAAAAAAGCGCCGTGAATGGCGGAATTTGCTATTGACGTTGCGGGGGCGGCGGCGCTAGAATCTGCGCACTTCCCCAAGCAGTTCGTGCGGTATCCCCCCGTAATATCGCCCCCCACCCCCCTGTCCAGAGAAAGGGAGGACGCCAATGCGCGCCATCCTCGCCAAGCGTTCTGTCCAGATCACCGCCCTGTTCGCGGCCATCAACATCGCGGGATGGGCCTTCGTGGCCTCACGGCTGCCGCGGACAGCGGGTCTGCGCATCGAGGCGTTCGCGCCCGAAGGCGAGGCCGAGCCGGGCGGCGAGGTGACGATTCGTTTCAACCAGCTCATGGCCGCCGCGGACGAGGTGGGGAAGGAGGCCGATGCCTCGCTGGTCACACTCGCCCCTGCCGTCGAAGGGCGGCTGGAGTGGGTGGACAGGATGACGCTGGGCTTCCGCCCGGCCAAGAAGCTGCCGATGGCGACGCCCTTCGTCGCCACGGTCTCCCGCAAGTGCACGAGCCTGCTCGGCCACGCGCTGGGGGCCGACGCGACGTTCGCGTTCCACACCCCGCCCCTGCGGGTCGAGGGGGTGAGGCAGACGGGGCTGAGCCGCCACAGCGAGCTGGGCCTGGCGGTCGAGTTCAACGGCAAGGTGACGCCCGACGAGGCTCGGAGGCACATCGCCCTGGCCGCGGCCAGCGGCAGGGCGCTCTTCTACCACATTTCCGGCCGCACGCCGAGCCGCACGGTGATGCTCACGACCCGCCCGTTCCCCGAAGATGCCCTGCGGGTCGTGGTGAAGAAGGGCCTGCGTGGCGAGGCCGGGCCGCTGGGGCTGGACAGCGATTGGACGCAGCAGGTGGTCATCGAGACGGGGCTGAAGATACAGCGGGTCACGGCCAGCGCGCGCTCGGCGGAGGACGCCCGCATCAGCGTGTCGTGCAACCAGCCGCTGGACTTCGATGCCGCGGCGGGCCACATCCAGGTGGAGCCGAAGGTGGCGTTCCGCGTTGTGCCGAACTACGATGGATTCCAGTTGGCCGGCGGCTTTGTGGCGACGCGGCGCTACAAGGTCACGTTCGGCAAGGGCCTGGCGTCGCGGGGCGGGGCAGTGCTCGGCAAGGAGGTCGTCCGCTCGGTCGTCATCCCGCCTGCGGAGCCTTCGATGCGGTTCCGCACGCAGGGCATCTACCTGGGGGCGCAGGGCAGCCGCATCCTGCCACTCGAATGCGTGAACGTCCGCGAGGTGCAGCTCACGATTGACCAGGTGTATCCGAACAACGTCGTGCACTATTTCCGCGACGGCTCGCGGCGGTCGGCGAGCGACCTTTGCCGGCGCGCGCACGAGGGGAAGCTGGTCCTGCCCCAGCGGCCAAACGAATCGCAGGTGCAGGAGCTCGACCTGCGGAAGCTCCTGGGCGACGACGCCCGCGGCGCATTCCTCGTCTCCGCCCTCACGCAGGATGTCCGTTGGGGCGACCGAGAGGACCAACTCGTCCTCATCACCGACCTGGGCCTCACCGTGAAGCGGTCGGAGAGCGACCTGCTGGTATGGGTGACGGCGCTGTCGTCGGCGCAGCCGGTCGAGGGGGCGGCGGTGGCCATCTTCTCGCGGGCGAGCCAGCAGTTCCAGAGCGGGACGACCGACGCGAGCGGCATCGCGCACTTCAAGGGCGTGGAGTGGACGGGCGAGAAGCAGCCCTTCCTCGTCGCCGCTACGAAGGGGAGCGACACGGGGGTGCTGGAGGTGGCGACGGGCGAGCTCGACGATTCGGAGCTTGACGCGGGCGGGCGGCCTTACCTAGCGAAGGGCTACGAGGCATTCGTCTACGCCGACCGCGGCATCTACCGCCCGGGGAGCCAGGTGTTCCTGCACACGCTGGTGCGCGGCGCCGATCTCGCGCCGCCCAAGCCATTCCCCGTCCAGTTCCGCGTCCAGCGGCCCGACGGGCGGCTCTTTAAGACCCTGACGGCCAAGCTCAACGACTGCGGCAGCGCGGGGGCGACGCTTGAGGTGCCCTCCCACGCCCTCACCGGCCGCTACACCGTGCTGGTGCGGGTGCCGGGCAGCGAGGCGGCCATCGGCACCCACACGTTCCAGGTCGAGGAGTTCATGCCCGACCGCATGAAAGTGACCCTGTCTGTGGGCGGGGCGTCTCTGCCCCGCGTCAGGCCGGGCGACCAAGTCGCGGTCACGGTCAAGGCCACCCACCTGCTCGGCTCGCCCGCGGCGGGCCGCGAGGTGGAGGGCCGCTGCGAGTTCGTGGCCAGGGACTTCACGCACCCGCAGTTCGGCGAGTTCCGCTTCGCGGACGGCGCGAAGAAGCTGGCCGCCGTGCCACTCAAGCTGGGCGACATGACGCTCGACGAGAAGGGCGAGCGGGTCATCACCATCGAGATTCCGAGGGGCCTGCTGCCGCCATCGGCGGTCCAGGCCGTCGTGACGGCCAGCGTGAAGGAGCTTGGCGGGCGAGCCGTGAGCGCGTCGCTGAGTCTCGACGTGGATTGCTATCCCCACTACGTCGGCCTGGCCCGCGCGAGGAAGGAGTATGCGAGCGCGGGCGTGGCGGAGAAGCTGCTCGTGGCGGCTGTGAAGCCCGACGGGGCGCCCGCCGAGCGCCTGGCCGTCGAGGGCACGGCCTACCGCGTCGTCTGGAACACCGTGCTGCGGCTCCAGGACAACGCCTATCGCTTCATCTCCGAGCGCGAGGAGAGGGCCGTCGAGCAACTGGCCTGCACCGTCGCCAACGGACGGGGCGAGGTCGCCTTCACGCCGAAGGACATTGGCGAATACATCGTGCGGCTCCGCGACAAGGCGAGCGGAGCGTCGGCGGACCTCCATTTCTACTGCTCGGGCGAGGGCGACGTGCCCTGGACGCTTGAGAGGCCCGCCCGCGTTGACCTTGTGGCCGACAAGGCGGCCTACGCCCCAGGCGACACGGCCCGCATCCTCATCAAGGCCCCCTTCGCGGGCAAGGCACTCCTCACGGTCGAGACCGACCGCATTCACCTCGCCCAAGCCCTCACCCTTGAGAAGAACACAGCGGAGTTCGCGTTCCCCGTCACAGCGGCCCTCGGCCCCAACGCCTACTGCTCGGCCACGGTCATCCGCAGGACGGCCCCCGGCAGCCAGTGGGCGGTTCAGCGGGCCTACGGCGCCGTGCCCGTGCTACTCGACAGCAAGGCGCGACAGCTCAAGGTCGAGGTGGACGCGCCGGAGGAGACTCGCCCCGGCAAGCCGTTGCGCGTGGGCCTGCGGGTCCGCGACGCGGCGGGGGCGGGCAGGAAGGCGGAGGTCACGCTGGCCGCGGTGGACGAGGGGATTTGCCAGCTCACGCGGCACCAGACGCCCGACCCGTGGGCGTTCTTCTTCGCCAAGCGCGCCCTCGGGGTGGCGACGAGCGACATCTTCGCCCGCCTGATGCCCGAGCCAGAGAAGCGAAAGGTGGGCGGCGACAGCGCGCCCGGCGGCGACGGCGGTGGCGAGGACTACGACCCCAGGCTCCTCAATCCCGTGGGCGTCCAGCGCGTCAAACAGGTCGCCCTCTGGAAGGCCGGCATCGAGACCGATGCCGAGGGCAACGCCGAGGTGGTGCTCGACGTGCCGGAGTTCACCGGCCAGCTCCGCCTGATGGCCGTCGCGGCGTCGCCCAGCGATTTCGGGGCGTCCGAACGCCCCGCCCGCGTGAAGCAGCCGCTGATGGTGCAGACCTCATTCCCCCGCTTCCTTGCTCCGGGCGACGACTTCGTCGTGCCCGTGACGGTCTTCAACAACACGGGCCAGGCGGGCCTCGTGCAGCTCAAGGCCGAGGCCACGGCGGGCGTGGCCGTGATGTCGGACGCCCCGACCCAAGCGCAGGTGGCGAATGGCGGCGAGGCGACGGTGCGCATCGGCATGCGTGCGCCCCTCGTGCCTGGCCCGGCGAGCATCTCGGTCGAAGCCACGCTCGGCGGCGAGAGCGCCGTCGAGCGGGTCGAACTGCCCATCCGCCCGCCCACGACGCTGCGCTTCCTCACAGGCAACGGCTCGGTGAAGGGCGGCGAGACCGCGGCCTTCACCATCCCTGGCGACTGGGTGAAGGGGACTGACCGCTACTGGCTCTCCTTCTCGCCGCTGCCGACGCTCAAGCTGGGCGCGAGCCTCCGCTACCTGCTCCACTACCCCTACGGCTGCATCGAGCAGACGACCTCGGTCGCCTTCCCGCTCCTCTACCTGGGCGACGTGGCGAAGGCGGCCGAGCCGATGCTGGATGGCAAGGAGGCCGAGAGCTACGTCCAGGCGGGCATTGACCGCGTGTTCTCGATGCAGACCTATCGCGGCGGCTTCGCCTGCTGGCCAGGCTACGGCGAGGTCTACCCCTGGGGCAGCGTCTACGCCACCCACTTCCTCGTCGAGGCCAAGAAGGCCGGCTACGACATCCCGAAGGACAACCTCGACGCGGCGGTAGCCTACCTGGAGGAGCTGCTCGCCGAAGAGGACGCGGACGACGCGCCTCTGGCGGCGAAGGCATACGCCTGCCTCGTCCTCGCCGCGGCGGGCAAGCCCAACCGCTCGTGGACCCTGCGGCTCCAGGAGGCGAAGGAGGAGCTGCCCGCCTACTCGCGGTTCCACGTGGCCGCCGCCCTGGCGGCGATGAGGGAGGACAAGCTGGCCGGGCAACTGCTCGCCGCGGCCACGCTCCCCGCCGTCGCCAAGGCCCGCGACACGGGCGGCGTGCTCCACTCGTCGGCACGCGAGGCCGCCATCCTCCTCTCCACCTACCTCGACCTCCAGCAGGATCATCCGAACGTGCCGCTCCTCGTCCAGCGCCTCGCCGATTCGATGAAGGAGGGCCGTTGGGCGACCACGCAAGAGAACGCCTTCGCACTCATGGCGATGGGCAAGTACGCCCGACGCCTCGCCACC
>VGYV01000581.1 GCA_016872855.1 Planctomycetota bacterium | reverse complement strand
GGTTTAGCCGGCGGCGTAAGCCGCCGGAAGGGGGATGCCATGGGCGCAGCCCCGAAGGGGCGGAAGGGGCGCTCTGTCGTGCCGCCCCGTCGGGGCTGGGCGTTCTCCTCTCTGCGATCCGGCGGCTGAAGCCGCCGGCTAGACCCTTGCGTCCCTTCGGGACTGCGAAGCTGGTGAGAAATGCGGGCTAACGAAACCCACGACCTCATTACAGCGTTCCCACGGACCATTTCAACGCGGCTGACCCCGCATAGGCCGATTTGCGGGGACCATGCCGACTCGGTATGATGGCCCCCTGCGCACCCCTGGCGACCGATGGAGGCACGATGGCCATGAACATGCAAGGCTTGGCGGCCCTTCTCACAGTCGGCGTGGCAATTGCCCTGGCCGCGGCGGCAGGAGAGGGCACGCCGCCTGCGCCCATCGCGCTCGAGACCGAGTTCCTGCGCTACGCGGTGACCGCCGACGGCAGGGCGGCGGAGTTCGCGGACAAGCGGACGGGGAAGGACCATGCCGTGGCCACGCCCTTCGCCATCGTGCGGCGACCGAACCAGACGTTCGCGGCGTCGGGCTGCTCCCTCGCCGACGGCAAGCTGACGATCACGTTCAAGGACTACCCGAGCCCAGCCATCGTGGCCGTGACGGCGAAGAAGCGGCACCTGGTCTTCGAGGTCGTGTCGGTCGGCGAGGAGAAGCCCGAGGTGCTCAGCCTCTTCCCCGCGATGGTGGATCTGGGCAAGGTGCGGAGCAACATCTCGGGCGTCGCGGCCGACGACGATTTCGCGGCGTGCGTGCGCGTGCTCAACCTCAAGAGCAACACGCTTGTCCACGGCGGGCCGTCGCCCCGCTTCGAGGTGCAGTGCGACGCCAAGCAGGGGATCATCGGGGCGAAGTTCGCCCTCGTCGGCTGCCCGACCAGCCAACTCCGCTCCGTGCTCCAGGAGGTGCTGAAGGAGGAGGGGGTGCTCCATTCGCCCCTCGGCGGGCCCTTCGCGCTCGACGCCGAGGAGAATCGCGGCTCATACGTCTTCGCCTACGGCCTCTCTGAGGCGAACGCCGACGAATGGGTCGCCCTGGCGAAGAAGGCGGGCTTCGCGCAGGTGCACCTCATCGGCTTCGAGAAGTCACTCGGGCACTACGAGCCGCGGCCGAATCTCTTCCCCAACGGCCTGGCCGGCCTGAAAGCGGCCGTTGACAAGATTCATGCGGCAGGGATGCGGGCGGGGATGCACACGCTCACGGGCTGCATCTCAACCAACGACCCCTTCGCCACGCCCGTGCCCGACAAGCGTCTGGCCAAGGACGCCACGTTCACCCTCGCCGAAGCCATCAACGAGACCGACAAAGCCGTGCCCACGACCGAGGAGCCGAAGGGCTTCGACACCATGTGGGCCTACGCCGCCCGCGGCAACGTGGTCCAGATTGATGATGAACTGGTCCATTTCGGGGGTCTTGCGCCCACGGGCTTCACGGAATGCAGGCGCGGCGCCTTCGGAACCAAGGCCACGCCCCACGCCAAGGGCACACCCGTCCACCACCTCTTCGTCCGCTACTGCGCCTTCCAGCCCGACCCCGATTCGACGCTGGTGGACGACGTGGCGGAGTGCATTGCCCGCGTCTACAACACCTGCGGCTTCGACATGATCTACATGGACGGCGCGGAGGGGATGGCGGGCGGCTGGCACGGGGTCTCGAAGATGCGGGCCGCCATCTTCAGACGGCTCAAGGGCCGCGTCCTCGTCGAGGCAAGCCAATGGGGCTACCATTCGTGGCCCTTCCACTCGCGCATCGGCGCCTACGACTATCCGCACTGGGCGCTCAAGCGGTTCATTGACATCCACTGCGACCACAACGACGCCAACCGCGCGAGCAGCCTCCTGCCCACCCAGCTCGGCTGGTGGGCCATCCTCGGCCCCAGCGCCGACCACGACGCCGAGTTCCGCGACGAGATCGAATACCTCTGCTGCAAGGCCCTCGCCACCGATTCCCCGATGTCCTTCCAGGGCGTCGGCATCGGCGGCAAGCCGGCCAACGCCCGCCAGGACGAGTATCTCGACCTCATCGGCCGCTACGAGCGCCTCCGCCTCGCCCGCTCCGTGCCCGAGGCGGTCCGCAAGCAGCTCCGCACGCCCAAGGCCGACTTCCGCCTCGTCGAGGCGGGCGGCAAGCCCCAGTTCGTCCCCACGGATTACCTAGCGCACAAAGTCACTGGCCTCAAGGACGGCAAGGCGTCGTGGACCGTGAAGAACCGCTTCGCCGCGCAGCCGCTGCGCCTGCGCATCCAGGTCCTCTACTCCGCCGCGCCCTACGATTCACCCGAGGCCGTGACGCTCGCCAGCTTCAACAAGCAGGAGGAGTTTGCCGTGAGCGGCGCGGCCCAGGGCGTGACCGCCGAGTGGACGCCTATGGCCATCCACGGCAACCGCAAAGGCCCGCCCGAGCCGTGCGCCCAGCTCAAGGCCAAGAGCACCCTGGCCACCCGCGTCGGCGCCTGGGCGAAGCTCACCAAGACCTTCATCCCGCCCCTCGACCTCCGCAAGCATGGGGCGCTGGGCCTCTGGGTCCAGGGCGACGGCAAGGGCCAGCTCCTCAACTTCCAGCTCACCAATCCGCCCCAGTTCTGGGGCACCTTCGACGAGCATTACGTGGACGTGGACACCACGGCCTGGCGCTACGTCGAGCTGCACCTGCGCGAGCGCGACGCCGAGCGCTTCGGCGACTACACCTGGCCCTACGGCGGCATCTACGACGTCTATCGCTCCCCCCTCATCCGCAGCCACGTGAGCGCCCTGAACCTCTACGTCAACAACCTGCCGCCGAATGACACGGCGAGCTGCCTCATCGGCCAGGTCAAGGCACTGCCCGTCGCAAAGGTCAAGCTCGCCAATCCCACCATCACCGTCGGCGGCGCGAAGGTCACATTCCCCGTCACCCTCGAAAGCGGCCAGTACATCGAGATGGAATCGGCCACCGACTGCCGGCTCCACGACGACCGCGGCGCCCTCCTCCAGCAACTGACCCCGCAGGGCGACGTGCCAACCATCGCGCCTGGCGGCAACAGCATCACCTTCACCTGCGCCCCGCCCGAGGCCCACGCGGCCCGAGCGAATGTGACCGTCATCACGGTGGGCCAGCCCCTCTGACCGTTGGCCGGACACAGATACTACTCCGGCCGCCATTCAGTTTGCACCCACCGGCCCCATGCGCCGGCGGCCAGGGTAGGGAATGTAGCCGCAAGCGTCCCGCTTGCGGTCGTCTTCGACAAGCGAGACGCTTGTCGCTACGCCCCGGAATGCAAACTGATCTGCGGCCGGAGTAGTATGACGCGGGCGTGGTCCGTTTCGGACACAAGCCTTCCACTGAGGCGTAACGGGTTCCCCGCGCATGTGCTGAGGCGTTGCTCCTGCGACGGCGCAGTGTGTAGAGAACAGTGCGATTCGAGGCTCAGCACGCGGTCGCAGAGCAACATTGCGGAGTTGTTCAACTTCGCAATGTTGCTCCGGCGGCGTTCCCGGCCGAGCGGCCGCCTTGCTGAGGTGTCGGAAACGGACCACACCCATATGACGTCACACTTTCACGCTTTCCTCTCTACGCCCGATGGTGTAGAATGCCGCGAAGGTCGAGGAGTTCCAGCCCCTGGGCCACTCGCACCAGGTTGTTTGAGCGCACGGCACATCTTGGAGAGAGCCGAATGAGGGTCTACGTCTGCACCGATCTCGAAGGCATCAGCGGCGTGACGCACTGGGACCAGACGCGTGAGATGACGACCGCGGCGTACCAGCACGCCCGGCATCTGCTGACGAAAGAAGTCAACGCCTGCGTCCAGGGCTGTCTCGACGGCGGAGCGAAGGAAGTGGTCGTCCTCGACGGCCATGGCGGCGGCTTCAACTTCGTGCCCGACGAGCTTCACCCGGGGGCGACCTACGTCACCGGCCCCAACCGTCCAACCATGTTGCCCGGCCTGGACGCCTCGTTCGCCGCCGTCATCCTCCTTGGCTACCACGCCATGGCCAACACGCCACAGGCCGTCCTCGCCCACACCCAGTCGTCCAAAGCTGGCTGCCGCTACTGGTACAACGGGCGCGAGAGCGGCGAGATCGCCCAGAGCGCCATCGTCGCCGGCCACTTCGGCGTCACCGTCGTCCTCGTCACGGGCGACGAAGCCACCTGTGCCGAAGCCCGCGCCTTCCTAGGCGAGGGCATCGTCACCGTCGCCGTCAAGAAGGGCATCAGCATCACCTGCTGCGAGATGGTGCCGCCCCAGCGCGCGTGGGAACTCATCCGCAAGGGCGCCGCCGAGGCCCTGGCCCGCATCCCCCGGTGCAAGCCCTATACGATTGACCTCCCCATCAAGGCCCGCCTGAGCTACCTCACGGCCGAGATAGCCGACACCGCCGGCTGCCGCCTCTCGAGGCGCGTGGACGCCACGACCTACGAGCGAGTCATCGAATCCCCGCTCGACGTCGTGCGGTTCTGATACGCGCCCCGAGCTCGCGCCGAAGGCCGCGGGTGCTGAATGGCTTCCAGCGGTGCGACCGCGACTCCATGGCCTCCGGCAAGAGCAGGCGAGGCAGGCGCCGTCCAGGCGCCACCCGAGGACCGGCGCTGCGCGAGCGCTGCTCCCGCTGCAAGCCCAGCGGAGCCTGCGCGTGCTCTACCTGAACGAGAGTCCCCCTACGACAAAGAGGATGAGGAACACGACGAGGGCGATGCCGATCCAGATTAGAAGCTGGACCAGCCAGATGAGCACACCCTTGCCGAAGCCGATGGGTGCGCCCGACTTGGGGTCCTGGATCATCGCCCCGTAGATGGCCGAGGCGACGAAGAGATTGATGATGAAGGAGATTGCCTGCGCGGCGCCGGCCCCGCCCCCGCCCTGCGAGGTGCCAACGGCAAGCCCGATGAAGAAGCCGACGGCGAAACCTGTCAGCATGACCAGCGCGGCGATGCCGAATGCCCGGCCGAAGGGCACATCGAACCTCGTCACGATCTTCGTCGCGGCCCGCAGGATCACCGCCCCAATCAGGATCGCCAGAGGAACACCGATGCAGAGCACGAGCAGGAGAACCAGTGCGGCAGTGCCTTCCATGCCTTCCCCCTTTTCGTCAGGTGCCCAATGTCACGAGAATGCTCCATTCATCTGATCAGAGTGGTCATTTGTGGTTTGTGCTTCGGCATTGGGCATTGCCAGATTGGGGGGTTCTCTGAGGAGTTGTTTTTCGAGACGGGTCTTGCCAAGAAGAAGGCTTCTCCACACAATGGGCGTGTCAAGCGTGGGACTTGCGTTTCCCA